>JBKPLN010000645.1:0-4830 GCA_046731635.1 Pseudomonadota bacterium
AGGGTTGCCAATGCAATCGTCGGCGCATCTCCACCAATCATGAACGACGCTACCCCTGATCCAATTGTCTCCGGGGCGCAATATGCACAAACGCCAATAAATATCGATGCAAGCGCGTTGACGGGGATTTCCACAATCGACAACACGACTAAAAAGCTTGCGAGTACTTTAGCGCGTATTAAAGACAGCGTTGAGTACTTACCGACCGTTACGCCTCAGGTATATGGCATAGCTGTCCACCGCATTTGCCGCTGCGGTGAAAGTTCAAGGACTACGTGGAATCGCTCCCTCCGATGTGGAAACGACGTTTGGGGGTGATCGCCATGGAGCAAAAGGGAGCGTTCGCACAGATGTTGTGTTGCGCAACGATGTTGGCGACGTAATTGCAATTTACGATGTGAAGACGGGCGAAAAGGGCATTGAACCGGCTCGGGCTGCTTATCTGAGATTGAAAGTCGGCGTGGGCAATGAAGTGCCAATAATCCAGATGAGCTTTAAGGATGGCCTCTCGCGGAAAGAGTCACCCCCTATGAAAACCCCCATAGTTCAAACCGCTTGGCTAGCCTAGCATGTCAATGGAATTGCACGTCTTGTCCGACCGCCCTCTGAATTCTGTAGCTGAGTGTCAGCGCGCCATTGATAGAGAAGGTTTTCAGTTGCGTCTTAGCAGCGACATTCAATTTGCGACGGCAAGCGGCATGCTGCCGATCACGCTTGAAGGGAAGCAAACTGGATTTGAGTGCTATCACGATGACGCTTTGGAAACGATCCGATTTTTAGGCGCCAGTCATTTTACGCATTTCTGGAAGTATGCGCTGGGACTCCGGTGGGGCGCTGACTTCCTGGCATTTGAGGCGGCATGGATGGCTGCAACAGCGTATGCTGCTTCTACAGCCGGAATCATTTTTGATCACGAGGAAGGAAAAAGTATTCATGCCCCAACAGGGACGTGATCTAATCGCGAAATTTATGAGTGAGAGACTACACATTAAGAGTTTCATTGATGATATCGAAAGAAATTGTCGACCAAGCCTTAGCGCTGTAAGGCGTCAGATTGTTCGATTGCCAACAAAACAACGATGATGCCGAACAGATACGTGTCTGGGAAATATTGTATGCCCGACTCAAGGACACGCTAGACGATCTTGGCTGGGAGGATTGGCTTGGGCGCGCGGATTTTTGGATCGTCAGTGACAACTGGGGAACTTCGCAGCACAAATTGTACGTCAACAATTTGGATTTGCTTGCTCCATCAGTTGTGAAGCTATTGCAGGACACACTCGCAGACTTCCCCGATTGGGAAATAGTTGTCGCGATCGATCTCAGTGACAAAGGTCACTCTTGGCCCAACATGGGTTTGACCATTCGAGCGCATGAAATCATCGATGAATTGCAGCGCCAATATTTCCCGCCGCAATACCAGGGGATCAGATATGAGGGCACACGCACAGCGCACTAGCCTTAACAGGCACTGTCATGCCAAAGAAGAAGCGCTCTGGCTCCGTCGCATGGGTTGACCGGGACGACGCACCGGAGTTGACAGAGAAATTTTTCGACCGCGCCGAAATCCGCAAAGCTGGCAAGCTGGTGCGCCGCGGCCGTCCGCCTTTGGCGAATCCGAAGCAGGCGGTCAAACTGCGGCTCGACGCCGACGTACTCGCTGCCTACCGGAAGACAGGTGCCGGATGGCAAACGCGGATCAACGCCGATTTGCGGAAGGCGCGGAAGCTGAAGGCCGGTAAGCTTGCCGGCTAACCCCGCCAAATCATTCGCCCCAGAATTCGCGCCATCGTCACCGGATGCATCGCGATGGCACCAATGCGGCCCCAGAAGCTGTCCGGCTCATGAAAAACGCCGAGCTGGCGGAGCACGGTGGCGCGGTCATAGTAGATCTTCTCGCCCGCAAGCCTGTTGTCGTCGTCGAACGTGTAAATGCCGCAGAGCGGAAATTGGACATGACGGCCGGTCGGCGGCAGGCCGCGCCAGGAACCCAGGTGGCGCCCGCGTATGATGACTTCGAGCACGACCGTTGCTTCGCTGGCGTGGCGCCGCTGCACGTCGATCTGCAGGTCGGGCAGGGCGTCCAGCAAGTCGGAATAGAACACGCGCACGCCGTCGCGGCCGACATAATGGGCATCCCACGGCTCGTCGTCGTAGCGGGCCGCGGTTCCGAAAGTCGTCATGATGCCGTCGAGGTCATGCCGGTTTTCCAGCCTCACGTGCTCGTCAACCAGTTGCATCTGCAGCGATTGACGGTCCGAATCCGATAGCGACATGCCAATACCTCCGCACTTTCCGCAGGGCGGCTTTGCCGGCTTCGACCCCCATTCGGGCTAAGCGTCTCCGGCGATAAATGCTATGGTCCCGAGGCGGGTCAAAGAAACCCGGAGCAGGCCGTCGCAGTTGCCGGAGCGGATTGGTTTGCGAAGGAGCAGCATCATGCGCACAATGACGATTGCAATCCCGCTTTCGATTCTGATGAGTGTCGCTGTCGAAGCGCAAGAGCAGCGCAGGCCTTCGACCAGCCCTACACCGCCGCCGCCCACAGCGGCGCCTGGCCAGACGGGCATTCCGCAGGCGCCGGTCGGTCACCGTCAGCCGACACAGAGCACGCTTCCGCCCGCGGTGCGCAAGGAAGAAGACAGCGCACGTCGGGAGCCCGATCCGTTGGGGCCCATTCCGAACATTTGCAGGAATTGCTGAGAACGTGCGGTAGCGGCTGGCGTCGAGCATACCCCTAACCGTTCGTCCCCGCGAAAGCGGGGACCCAGGTTTTTGTATCGCTGGATTCCCGCTTGCGCGGGAATGAACGGAATTGGTGGCTGGTGCCCGAATCTCGCTAGACGTGCTTCGGTCTCTCATCGAGGCGCATGACGGCAGCCGCCGCGCCGACCAACACCGCAACGGCGAGAGACCAGAACCCCACGAGCCAGTAGAGCAGGGCCGCCGCGGCGCAGCCCGCGGCAAACAGCACGATGCTCATCGCCATGCGCGAGAACCGCGTGCGCACGGTTGACTCCTCGTCGGGCGCAAGGCCGGCGAGCAGGTCGACCGCGTCAAGAGTGGCCTGCGTGGTCGAGCCGGTCATGAGCGTGGTCGGCGGCAGGTTGGCAAGATGCACGCGTTGCAATGCATTCTGCAAAGCCATCGCGGCAATTCCGGCGAAGCCGGTGAGCAGCGCCAGTGGCCTGTCGGCATCCTCGAACGGGCCGAAAGCCACCGCGAGCAGAAAAAAAGCTGCAAGCAGGACGACCTCGGCCCCGAGCATGATGCGCAGCACTGGCATTCCTCGCCGCCGCAACGCGCCGCCGGCAAGGCGTCCGACTGCAATCACCGCGATGAACTCGGGCAGGGCCAGGACCTTGTTGAGAATGCCGTGGCTGCCCAGCACCAGCGCCGCGCCAAGCGTGACGAAGTTGCCGGTGACATGAGCGACGAACAGGCCGCTCAGGCCGAGGAAGCCGACCGTATCGACGAAGCCGCCGTTGAAGGAGAGCAGTGAAGCGACGGCGAGGCGGCCGCGAGGTTGGGACATGGAGACAGTTTCTTTCTCCGTTCGTCCCCGCGCAAGCGGGGACCCAGCGATCAACCCGGATGCGTATCGCCGTGCCTGTTCGCGAACTAACCCGTAAAGCTCGCTCCCCATTCGGGAGGCGACTCCCGAATGGCGAGCGGTAGTGAGCGATAGCCTACACCGAGCAGCGGGCGCGCCGCGCCAGGGCATTTTTCGCGTTCAGCGCAGCGCCGTAGGTCGGCAGCGCTTTCGTCAGAACCCTGTAGTCCGGCGGGATCGGCCGGAAGCCCCAGCTGAAGTCGTAGATCTGGCAGGCCCTCGAGGCGTTCCACTGAATGACGCGGAAGTCCGCGGCTTGCGCGGGACTGAGAATAAAGAACGCCCCCACGGCGCCCAGCAACATGAGACTGAAACGCTTCATTGCACTCTCCTTGCATTCTGTTTTTGCAATTTGTGATGCCGCGTTACGGCGACAAAATCGTATGCGGCGCGGCGAACACCTTGCAAGCCGCCACGCACCGTTTCCTGCGGATAAATATTTGGAGTCACCCCGGCGTCACGCCCATGGTCCTAAACACGCCGATCGCCTCCGGCGTGTTGAGGCTGTGCCGCGCCTTAATTCCAGCGCGGCTGCGCAATCACGATCAGCAAAATGAACAAGGCATAGAGGATGCCCGGCACGGCGAGGATCAGGAGGACCGCAATCGCGGCGCCGCGCTTGCCGTTGGCATCGAGTATCCCGCCGCCGCCCACGACCGCGGCAACGACTGCGAGCAGGCCGAGCTACAGGCTCATGTTGAACGACGACACCGAACCGTCGGCCAGGCCGATCACGAAGAAGTAGACGACGACAAGCCCGACCAGCACGTCGATGCCGAGGAGAGTGCGGACGAGCATCAGGCTGTTCAATAATCCTTCGGCAACCGAAGGCCCTATTTCCTCTTCTTCAGCAGCTCGTCGCGCAGCTTGGTCAGCCGTTCCAGCTCTTCGTTTTGCTCGGCGATGCGGTCGGCGTTGCGCTCTTCGTCCCGGGCGCCTGAGGAGCCCGCCGCCTGCTCGATCAGCTGCCGGATATTGTCGCGCGCGATGGCGATCCGGTCCTCAAGTTCGGCAAGTGACAATGTGCTGCCATTACTCATGGGTATCTCCGCCGGCCATCGTTCAAGCACTGGATTACAACGCCTTGTTGCTCTCCTTCACCGCGTCCGCATCGACATAAACCTCGCCGCCCATCTGACGGAATTTCTCCGACATCTGCGCCATGCCATGTTCCTTGTCATTCAACGTGGCGGCGTAGTCGCGCACATCCTGCGTGA
>JBKPLN010000646.1:0-8908 GCA_046731635.1 Pseudomonadota bacterium
GCGCAAGATCGACTCCGTCTGCCACGACCACGGCGCCGAACCGTTTGGAGATGTTTTCTAGCGCGAGGACAGGAGCCATGGTGACATCGCTCTGCTGTCATGCGCGAACCTGGCCGCGCATCCCGATCAGGAAGGCAAAGCGCCTGCCTAAACGAGATGGCCGGGACAACACCGGCCATGACGCTTGTGAATCAGGAAAGCGGCTGTAGTTTGCCTCCGAGCGGAATATTCGGTGCGGTCTTGTTTTCGGTTATGACCAGATCGAATTTGCCGTTCTTTCGCTGCCATTGTCCTGCAACGAGCGGAGTCTTGGTGACGTTCTTCACCGGCACTCCGGTCCACTGAATTGGACCGACGATCGACTGGTAATTGGTCGCCACGATCGATTCGAGAATGGACTTCGGATCGCCCAAGTTCTTCGCGCGCTTGAGGACGTCGATCGCAACCTCGAACAATGCGTGCTGGAAACCGATCGGCTGGGTCCACGGCCGGTTCGATGCCTTGGTATAGGCATCGGTAAGCTCTCGACAACTCTGCCCAGTGAGGCCCGATTTGAACGGGTGGTTTGGCGTCCACCAGATCTCGCTGGTCAATCCATCGCCGCGCGCGCCAAGCGACTCGATAACCGAAGGAAACAGCAAGGCTTTGCCGATGGTGACGATCTTCGGCTTGAATCCCTGTTGCGCGGCCTGCGACCAGAATGTCGCGAAATCCGGTGGGATCATGTTGCCGGTGACGATCTCAGCCCCCGCCGCTTTGAAAGCGGAAATCTGCGAGGTGAAGTCGTTATTCATGAGCTGATAGCGGCCGGGATCGTGCAGCTTGTAGCCGGCTTGCGCGAGCGCCGGAGGCAAGCCGAGCTTCGCATCGCCCCAGGCATTTCCGTCCGCGTCGTTCGGGAAGAGTCCGCCGACAATCTTGTTGGTCGGCAAATCGTCCCACAGCGCCAGAAACGACGCGATCACGTCCTCAAGGCCCCAGAAGAAATGATAGGTCCAGGTAAATCCCTTTTTCGGATCTCCCTTGCGGCCAAAGAAATACGGCTGCCAGGGACAATTTGTGGTGATGCAAGGCACCTCGTTCACCTCGGCCTGATCCGACACGGGATTTGTCGTGTCGGGCGTGGCTGATCCGACGATGAGATTGACCTTGTCTCCGAGGATCAACTCGGATGCCACCTCCGCGGCGCGACTGCCGCTTGATTGGCTGTCCTTGGAGATGATCTCGACCTTGTAGGTCTTGCCATTGTTGACGAGGCCCTTGCTCAAGATGCCGCGCACCTGCTCAAGGATGAAACTGTCGGCCTCGCCAAAGCCTGCAAGCGGACCAGTTTTCGGGCTGACATGCCCGATCTTGATAACCTGCGATTGCGCCTCCGCTGGCAAAACGCGCAGAACGGCGGGTGCGGCCATGGCGCTAAAGCCGGTCTTGACCAGTGCTCGTCGCGAAACTCCTTTCACCTCGCTCATATCAGCCCTCCCTCTGTTGCGCGTCACGATTCTTGGGCACGCAAATTCTTTAGATGCCGCATTCGTCTATCCTGCCGTGTAGCCGCCGTCGGCATAGAGAATGTGACCGGTGTAAAAATCCGACGCCTTGGAAGCCAGGAACAGCAATGGGCCAGCCAGGTCCGCCGGCTCGCCCAGGCGGCCTTTGGGCACCCGCGCGAGGAATCCTTTGCGGACATTTTGCGCCCGTTCGGTGTCCTCGTACATCCACGCGGTGAGCGGCGAGCGGAAAACGGTCGGTCCGAGCGCATTGACAGTAATGCCGCTCTCACCCCATTCGCACCCGAGCGCCTTGGTAATCCCGTCGACGGCCGATTTCGACGCGCAATAGGCGGTGTATCCGGCCGGATGACCGAGCAGGCCGCGCGCTGACGATGTCAGGATCACCTTGCCGCCCTGGCCCTGCTTGAGCATTTGCCTGCCGGCGGCACGGGCGATCAGCCACGACTGGTTGACGTTTGCGTCCATGACATCGAGAAAATCCTCGTGCTTCTGGTCGACAATTTTCGAAACCTTGTTCAGGCCGGAAGCCACGACGAGAATGTCGAGCCGTCCGAACTTGTCGACCGCCGCCTTGACGATCTTGTCGCAGTTTTCTTCCGAGCTTGGTCGCAACGCGATGATGTCGGCTTTTCCGCCAAGTTTTTCGCATTCCGATGCGACTTTCCTGAGCTCGTCGACCTTGCTTGCCGCCAGCACCACGTTGGCGCCGGCGCCGGCCAGGGTCTTGGCTGCCAGTGCGCCGAAGGCGCCCGACGCTCCGGTGACGATCGCGGTCTTTCCCTTGATATCGAACAGCGACAATGGATTTTTCAGGAAATCGTCGGACATGGTCAGCTCCACTTCAGCTCGTTCTTGTCATCGTCCTGAGGCCGCGAAGCGGCCGAGCCAAGGACGGCGGCCACGTCATCCTTCGAGGGCGGTCGCCGCTTCAGGATGACGTAGTGAAATCATTTCGCCGGCGGATTGGCGACTGCAACCACAATCGAGCAAACTTCGTTGCCGCGATTGATGATCTCGCGCGTTTCATTGGGCTCTATGACGCAGGAGTCGTTGACCTTGAGAACGGTCTCCTTGCCATCGACGATGACAGTCAGCTCGCCGCGCAGCACGAAATACACCTTTTCCGGCGGAGAGGCGTCGGGCCCCGCGCCGCCTCCCGGCAGGAAGTGCGAATAGCCGAATACGACACCTTTGGTGCCGCCCGCTTCGGCTCCGAACAAACGCAGCGATGTGTAATTGCGGTGATTGGGTGCATCGTATGGCTTGGCGTCGGAAAAACGTTTGACGTGCATTCGAAGCTCCTCCCTGGATCGAGTCCCTGACTTGTTGTTTGCGCATTTCGAAGCGCTAGAATTTTTTCCCGCGCTCGATGCGGTATTTTCCGGCTGGATCGACAATGGCAACCAGGCGCACAATGCAACCGTCGCCGCGCTCCCAATTCCACGGAAAGTAGGCGAACGTGCAGCGTTTGCCGGTCACCTTGTCGATGTCGCCGCCGACATTCTCGATGCCGAGAATGCCGTTCTTGAACAGAATGCGATGGACGGGCTCCCATTCGGGGAAATCGTCTTTCCAGTCGCGTCCGCCCGACCACTCGCGGTACTCCTCGGCGAGATGCGGATGCAAAGGCCCGTTGCGCTGAGGACCGATGGCGGTTGCGAGCGGGTGATCATTGGCCTGCGTGTCGTGGCCGACGACCTTGACCTTCTTCTCCACGAACCATTTCCCGGCTGAGGGAACGAAGCCGGGCGCGCGGCAGAAGTAATCTTCGCTGTCTTCGTAGAACTTGTGCCAGCCGGTATTGACGATAAGCACGTCGCGGGGCCGCACGATCTTGCCGCAGGCAGCTTCGAGGTCGTCTCCGGTGATCGGCTCCCACTTGTTCTTGGGAACCGAAACCACGATGCCCGAGCCGAAGAAATGCGGCAGGGGCACTTCGTCGATAAATGGCGTCCCTTGCACCACATGCGCGGGCGCGTCGATGTGGGTCGTGTTGTGCATCGACGTCGTGATGCGCTGTGAGAGCACGCCCGACTTGGCCATGTAGTGGATGCGCTCAATCTTGACGTCTTCGAAATAGGGCCAGTTCGGCGACTGATAGCCAAAGCGGTGGGACAAGTTATAAAACTCGAGTCCCATGGAATTCCTGAGATTTTCTTCGAGCATCACGCCGCGAATTCTTTTGCCCACGGCATCCTCCCTTGTTCGCGCCCGGTGATCCGCTGCCCGGCGTCAGGCTGCGGCTGAAGTCATATGGTTCTCCAATGCGGTTTTGGTCGCGAGCAGCCGCTCGGCGATCAGTGCCTGATGCTCCTTGAATCGCTGGGTTGGCACCGGTACCGATATGGCGACTGCGTTGCCGAGTGGATCGTGCAACGCAACTCCAGCCGCGCAAATTCCGAGCGTATGTTCTTCGCGGTCATAGGCGACGCCGCTTTTGCGCGCCGTCTTGAGATCGCTGAGGAGCGCATCCAGACGGGTGAGCGTGTGCGGCGTGCGCGCTTCGTAGGCGCGGCCGATGAGAGCCTCGATCGCGTCATCGGTAAGCTGCGCCAGGTACGCTTTGCCGTTCGCGGTGCAGTAAAGGGGAAAGGTATCCCCGACCGCGGAAACGGCGCGCAAGCGCTGCGATCCGATGACCTGATCGATAAACACGAGATGGTTTTTCTTCACTGTCGATAGATCGACAGTCTCATGCAGCTCCTCGGAAAGCCGCTCGAGAAAAGGACGCGCCAGTGCGATGAAATCGCTGCGCACCGAGGCAGCAAGTCGAAGAATCGTAGGCCCAAGCCGTACGCGCCCGTTCGGTGTCGCTGCAATGACAAGCTTTTCGGTCTCGAGCGCCGCGACAATGCGCTGCACCGTGGACCTAGCGAGATTCACCTTTTGCGCGATCTGGCCGAGGCTGAGCCCGGCATTCTCCTCTTCGAGTGCGCGCAGAATGGTGGCCGCACGCGCGATCACCTGGACCTGGCTTTTGTCGTTGATGACGTGGCGGTTCATTGGCGACGGCTTGATGCTCAGGCGGTATCCATGGCGCCTTGCATGTCGGTACATGTTAGCCCAAAATGCGGTACACACAAATCCAAAAATTCGACGTTCGAATTCGCGGGTAGGAGACGTCATGGTCCGCAAGATCGCGCTGGAAGAACATTTCCTGGATCCCGCCACCGAACCCTATTGGCGCCCGACAATGGTCGATGTCGCACCGGCCAGGACTGCCCAGCTCTATGCAAGCCTTGCCGAATTCGGCGAACAGCGACTGAAGATGATGGACAAGCACGGCATCGCGCGGGCCGTTCTTGCGATCGCCGGGCCCGGCGTGCAGGCGGAGCGCGAGGTCCCAAAAGCCGTGCGGGCTGCGCGCGCGTCGAACGATTTCCTTGCAAAGGAAGTACAAAAGCGTCCCGACCGATATTCGGGCTTTGCGCACCTTGCGATGCAGGATGCGAAGGCCGCGGCTGACGAACTCGAGCGCTGCGTGCGCGAGCTCAAGTTCTGCGGCGCCATGATTAACGGGCATACGAACGGCAAATATCTCGATGACCGTTCCTATGATCCCTTCTGGGAACGCGCGGCTGCGCTCGGCGCGCCGATTTACCTTCACCCCGCGGATCCAGTCGCACCCCTGCCGGTGCTCGCCGGTCACAATGTCCTTGTACGCCCGATGTGGGGCTGGGGCGTGGAGACCGGTTCACATGCGCTGCGTATTATCTCCGGCGGTGTCTTCCACCGTTACCCGAACGCGAAGCTCGTTCTTGGCCACCTCGGCGAGACGCTGCCGTTTCTGCTTTGGCGCTTCGATAGCCGTTCGAAGCCGTACGGCTGGAATTTGCCGAAGCCGCCGTCGCAGTACATTAAAGAGAACGTCTGGGTTACTGCGTCCGGTATGTACGAGGGCCCGCCGCTACGCTGCTCGATCGATGCGCTCGGGCCTGACCGGGTCATGTTTTCGTCGGACTATCCCTTTGATGCGGAAGGAGCCGGCGAGTTCATGGATTCGGTGCCGCTCGATGAAAAGCTTCGCGCAGATGTCGCCTACAACAATGCGGCGAAGTTGTTGGGCCTGACTTAGGGTCGTGACCTCGTGCGGCTTACTTGGCCTCAATCACCCGCACCGGCTTGCCGTCAAGCCAGGCGCGAATGTCCTCGACAATGTCCGGGAAGTATTTCCGGTAGTTCTGCTCGCTGACATAGCCGAGGTGGGGCGTAGTCACGACGTTGTCGAGCTTGCGAAACGGATGATCGAGCGGCAATGGCTCGACGTCGAATACATCCAGCCCTGCGCCGGCGATCGATTTTGCCTGCAGCGCGGCTATCAGGCTCTTCTCGTCGACAATCGGCCCGCGTGAGGTGTTGATCAAGTAGGAGGTCTTTTTCATCAGGCCGAGCTCCTGGGCGCCGACCAGGCCGCGCGAGCGGTCGCTCAACACAAGATGGATTGTCACAATGTCGGCCTTGCGGAAGAGGTCCTCCTTGGAGACGAGGTGTGCGCCGCCAGCTTCGGCTTTCTCCGCCGTCAGGTTCTGGCTCCAGGCGATCGTGTTCATGCCGAAGGCTTTCCCGACCGTGGCGGAGCGTTGGCCCAGCCGGCCAAGGCCAAGAATTCCGAGCGTCAGCCCTTCGAGATCCCGGCCGATCGTCACCTGCCAGGCTTCGCCTGCCTTAAGTCGCGCATTTTCGAACCCGATGCGCCTGGTCAATTCCAGCATCAGGCCAAAGGCAATACCGGTCGTTGGACTCCCGACAGAGCCGGTGCCGCACACGGCAATTCCGCGCTCGGCGCACGCCTTGACATCGAACGAATTGTTGCGAGCGCCGGTCGTGATCAGGAGCTTCAGGTCGGGCAGGGCCTCGATCATCTTGCGCGGCAACGGGGTCCGTTCGCGCATGCCGACAACAATAGCGAAGCCTTGGAGGACCTTGATCGCCTCGTCCTGGCTGGCAAACGGTTTGTTGAAGACCTTGATCTCGACATCTTTCGCGATGGGCGACCAGTCAGCGAAGCCCATCGCCACATTTTGGTAATCGTCGAGAATAGCTGCCCGCACCATGCAAAAACCCTTTCAATCCGTGCCCGGAAAGCCGGGCCGGCGCCACCTTAGGCATGGAACGTTGAAAGGAAAGGGGGCTTTCAGCCCAGCGGGGGCAGGCCGTGCTTGGCGCGCCAGGCCGGGCCTGGACCACGCATATAGTGCAACTCGGGTCGGTAAGGGCGGAGGGCGTCGCGGGTCAGGTCATGCCAGAACCCGGCGAAGACAGTCCGCAAATTGGCAAAGGGGCGCGGGAACAGCGATATCGCGGAACCGGATAAGGCCAAAATCGCGCGACCCATGGTGCAGCTCCTCTACACCGACCGGCGGGCTCATGCGGCCCACCCGTCCCTTGGTCGCCCCGCATGGCGCCAAGGTTCATGTGAGGGGATGATGGCGCCGAAGCGGTTAAGAAGAGGTACCCGAACGGGACCGGACCAGCTTTTTTTGCAGCCAACCTTTCCAGAGATTTACCGGGACCGTTTAACGTCCGCGCGCTTGCCCTTTTGAGTTCCCACCGCTACATCACCCCCGCATTTCCCCACAATGCGTGCAGCGATGTCTCAGCGCGCGCCTTCGGATTCGGGCTGCAAGGAAGGCTTCGAGAGTTCATGAACGGTCGCCAATTCATCTATCACATGCAGGGTCTCTCCAAGACCTATCCGCCGGCCAAGAAGGTGCTGGATAACATTCACTTGTCGTTCTACCCCGATGCCAAGATCGGTGTGCTCGGCGTCAACGGCTCTGGCAAGTCGACCTTGCTGCGCATCATGGCTGGCATTGACACCGACTTTGCGGGCGAAGCCTGGGTCGCCGAAGGCGCGCGCGTCGGCTACCTCGAGCAGGAGCCACAGCTCGATCCCAAGAAGACCGTGCGCGAAAATGTCATGCTGGGCGTTACCGCCAAGAAGGCGCTGCTCGACCGGTACAACGAGCTCGCGTCCAATTATTCGGATGAGACGGCCGACGAGATGGCCAGGCTCCAGGATGAGATCGATTCAAAGAACCTGTGGGATCTCGACAGCCAGGTTGACCAGGCGATGGATGCGCTGCGCTGTCCGTCGGACGATTCCGACGTGACCAAGCTCTCCGGCGGCGAGCGACGCCGCGTGGCGCTTTGCCGATTGCTGCTCGACCAGCCCGACCTTCTGCTGTTGGACGAGCCGACCAACCATCTTGATGCCGAGAGCGTGAACTGGCTGGAAGGACATCTGCGCAACTATCCCGGCGCGATCCTGATCGTCACCCACGACCGCTATTTTCTCGACAATGTCACGGGATGGATTCTCGAGCTCGACCACGGCCGCGGCATCCCCTACCAGGGCAACTACACGTCATGGCTGTCGCAGAAGCAGAAGCGCATGCAGCAGGAGGCGCGCGAAGACGAGGCGCGGCAGCGCACACTGTCGCGCGAGCAGGAGTGGATCGCCTCGTCACCGAAAGCGCGGCAGGCCAAGTCCAAGGCGCGCTATCAGCGCTACGAGGAACTGCTCAAAATTGCCAACGCCAAGCAAAACGTGGTTGCGCAAATCACCATCCCGGTGGTCGAGCGGCTCGGCCAGAACGTGGTCGATTTCGACCATCTGACGAAAGGGTTCGGTGAAAACCTGCTGATCGACGATCTGACATTCAAGCTGCCGCCCGGCGGAATCATTGGCGTGATCGGTCCGAACGGTGCCGGCAAGACCACGCTGTTCCGCATGATCACCGGGCAGGAAAAGGCAGACAACGGGACGATCAAAATCGGAGACTCCGTTCGTCTCGGCTATGTCGATCAATCCCGGGACTCGCTCGACGGCAAAAAAACCGTGTGGGAGGAAATCTCCGAAGGCAATGACATGATCGTGCTCGGCAAGAAGGAGGTTAACTCGCGCGCGTACTGTGCGTCGTTCAACTTCAAAGGCGCCGATCAGCAAAAGAAAGTCGGCACGCTGTCAGGCGGAGAGCGCAATCGCGTGCATCTTGCCAAAATGCTGCGCTCGGGCGCCAACCTTCTGCTGCTGGACGAGCCGACGAATGACCTGGACGTGGATACGTTGCGCGCCCTTGAAGAAGCGCTTGAGGATTTCGCCGGCTGTGCCGTGATCATCAGCCATGATCGCTGGTTCCTCGATCGGATCGCCACACATATTCTTGCGTTCGAAGACGACAGCCACGTGGAGTGGTTCGAGGGGAACTTCCAGGACTATGAGGCTGACAAGATGCGGCGTTTAGGCACAGACTCCGTCATTCCGCACAGATTGAAGTACAAGAAATTCAGCCGCTAGCGGCCGGTCATCCTTCGGCCATTCCGAATCGCATATCTGTTGCCAGGGCTCATCCCGGGCCCAATAACGCATTCACACGAGGTCACCGCACATGTCC
>JBKPLN010000647.1:0-2903 GCA_046731635.1 Pseudomonadota bacterium
GCTACGAGGTTCGTAACCAACAGGTCGTCAATGCGAAGACCGGCGAGCCTTTGGAAATCGAATTCCTTGCCAACGCGCCGCTCTTCGAACGCGTGTTTCTGTTTTACAAG
The DNA here is from genome assembly GCA_046731635.1 of Pseudomonadota bacterium. GTDB lineage: Bacteria > Pseudomonadota > Alphaproteobacteria > Rhizobiales > Xanthobacteraceae > Pseudolabrys. The sequence goes on from JBKPLN010000647.1 coordinate 111, forward strand.
CCGTCCCTGGAGCGCCTTGGCGTCACGGTGTCTGTGCGCACAGTCGATCAGGCGCACTATGAGAACCGGCTGCGCAGCTGGGACTTCGATATTATTACCTTTGCCTGGGGCCAATCTCTTTTGCCGGGGAACGAGCAGCGGGGTTATTGGGGCTCGCAAGCGGCGGACCAGCCGGGGTCCGACAACGTCCTCGGCATCAAGAATCCGGCGGTCGATGAGATGATTACGCATGTCATCATGGCCAAGAACCGTGACGATCTCGTAGCCGCGGCGAAGGCGCTTGATCGAATATTGCTGTGGAACCACTACGTGGTTCCACAGTGGGGATACGCCAAGTTGCGGACGGCGCGCTGGAACCGGTTCGGGCGGCCTGATCCGCTGCCTAAATATGGGATGTCAGCGTTCCCGACTGTCTGGTGGTGGGACGCTGATAGAGCGGCCAAGACCGGCGGCAAGCGGACCCAATAGCGCCGCAGGACGCACGCAGCGTTCAGGTCTTGCGCAACTCCATGCCGCTCTTGATGAATTCTTGATAGTCCGGCGGGTCGAAATCGAGAAGCGTCCCGCCCGAGGCAAAGTGCTCAATGAAAGCCAGGCCAATCACGTAGGTGGCCGCAACGGCCAGCGCCGGGGTGGTCACCACGCCAATGGCGCTGCCGGCTATGGGCACGCTCTTGATCAGGCTCGCCATTCCGATCCCGGTGCTGGCCGGAATCATCGTTCCCGCGAAACCTGCGACCAGCGCCTTGCCGCGGTGCCTGGAGAACGGAACGTCGTAGATCTGCGACAGCCGTCGCAGCATTTGAATTTGAAGGCCGGCTACGGCGGCGAGATCGGCGACCGGGATCGGAAGAAGCCCGGCCGCCCCCGCCCACAGGGAGAAGCGCTCGACCAGCTGCCGTGCATAGGCCCGGCGTTCGTCAAACGGCGCATTTTCAATCGGCGCCATTGACGCAGCGGTCCCAGGCCTTGCGGGCTTCGAACGCCGCCTCGGTTCGGGCACGGGCTCCGAGATCGGATCGGCATGGGCGCCGATCCTGTGCGCTATGTCAGGCTGGATCGCCTTGGGCAGTTGCTTCTTCATCGCTACGCCGCTCGTTTGACTCCTACTAACCCGTCGACCTCGTCGGCGATCGCCGCAATCTCGCGCGCCGCGTGGCCATTCCAGCTGATGAGGCTCGGCGTCGCTCCCCAGAGAGCTGCCTCCGGATAGGCGACGCGGTTGGTCATCTCGCTGTTGAGGACAGGATACCCCGCCTCGACCAATTCCGCCCGAATATGCTTGGCGATAACCGAATCCCGCGTCGTTTGGGTCAGAACGCAGCGAAAAGTCGGCCGCTGACCGCCGGCACCGTCGATCAGCGAGTTAAGGGTATCCAACATACGGTCAATGTCCAGAGGCGATGCCTTGACCGGAACAAGGAGAAAGTCAGCCGCGGCAATGCACGCAAGCGTCGCCTGGGAACGGAATCCGGGCGTGTCGATAATGATGGGACGGCCGCTGGCGGCGAGATTTTGCGCGGTCTTCCATGCATCGGCTGTCGCATCTTCCACCACCGGGACGCCGCCGAGCGCGCGCTCGCGCTTTGCAAGGCGGGCTATCGAACGTTGCGGATCGGCATCGATGACGGTCGGAAGCCGGCCGGTCAGGTGCCAATGAACCGCCAGGCAACTCGCAAGCGTACTCTTGCCACTACCGCCTTTCATCGTCGCAATAGTGATGACCTGTCTCATGCCGACCTGCCTTTCCGCTTGATCTGCGTACGGCGAATCACTTGCAGCGAATGCTAGCGGATTCTCGGCCTTCATTCTTCTGATGAGCACGCACTCGGCCCGAGTTATCTGCGGCTTTCAGTGGACCGCGGGCGGTATTTGGGCAGGTCTATTGGGGCTTCGTGCCCGCACATGACGCGGCAAGAATCGCCTTGAACATGTCGAAGGACTGTACTCGCACCTGGCAGGTTGTCGGGGGTTCTAGCGCAATATTTATGACATCGCCCGTGGCAGCCGACTGATGCTTTCCGTTCACATTGATGTTGATGCTTTCATTCGTTGGCGGACCGATCAGCCCTATGGTCAACCGTCCGTCGGCAACGATGAGCGACTGGTTGGGCTTTACCATGTAGGTGTTTTCAGACGGGATGATCGCTTCGAGGGCAGCCTGGGTGGTTGCCAACTTGGTCTGCAGTTCGACCTGTTTCGCAGTATGTTCTGTGAGTTGGCTCTTGAGCTTCTGGTTTTCGCTGCGAAGTGACTGAATAAGCTGGTTGGCCCCAGCAATATCGAGATAGGCGATGTTCAGGCCAATGATGTAGGAAGCGGCCCCGACCAGTATTGCGACGATCAACAGAAAGGTGCCGGGACTAGACGCCAATATCCGGGCAAGCCGGGATCGGCGCTGCCGCGATTGCGTCGTGTCAGTCACCAGCAATTCCTCGCGAAATCTGGGCGCATTTCTCGGCGCAATGATTGCCGATTTACGCTCGGGAACGCAATTTCGAAAAATCTCGCCCAATTAGTTCTGTGCCGCATGTTGCTATTGTTTCGGCGGCGTTGGCTGAGGACCTGCTCCCGATGTGCCGGGCCGCAACCAGTCGGGGACTTTCGGAACGAGAGATTTCAGATCCGACAGGTCGGACAGGATCGAGCCGGAACGCTCAGTCGAACCCGTGGGTGGGGTGGCAGCTTTGTCCGGCGGCGTGCTCGCCTGCGTCACGTCGGGTGGCGTCGATGAGCGTGCGGCAGCGCTGCTCTTGTCCGTCGTTATCAACGAGCTGCCGAGTGATCCACCCG
>JBKPLN010000648.1:0-5872 GCA_046731635.1 Pseudomonadota bacterium
CACGACCGCCCAAGTCGCGTGCGGCAATCCGTCTGCAACTGGGGACCCCGCGCAAAAATGCTTTGCGCCTTGTAGGAGTTGACCATGACGGCCATCAAACCCGAGCGGCTCGGTGCAGTCCCGGAAAAACCCGGTCCGGAAATATATGCACCGAACCGGAAATCACCCGAACGAACCGACGAGATCGATCAGGACGCGGCAGCGGCTTTTGAGGGTGAGATCCGCGAATTCGTCCGCCGCGACGTTGCGTTTTTGCGTCGGCAGCGTCCGGACGGAGATGCGCCCTCAGAGCCCGTGGCGGAGAATCTGAATGGGTTGATCCGTCGTGTTTCCGGCGCCTCGGTGGACGAGATTGATCGGGTTATTCTCGAACTCCAAGGAGTGAGAGAAATGTTGCGCAGCGAAGGCGAGCGCGTGGGACGCGAGATTGCCGGTTATGCGAGTCTGAGCCACGCGGCAATGACCGCGATGAAAGTCATCGGCGACAGCCTCACGAGCTGGAAAAATCCGCCGAACAAATCCGACGACTAACGGCAGTTAGAAGCCCCGCGTCAAGAAAGCCATCGCCGGCTGGCGGCGATGGCTTTCTTGCTTTCAGGACGTGATTTGATCGACCACCGTCCGGGTGGCGGGGTCGACCAGAAGCACTTTATTGTTGGCTTTCACATACTGCAGTTTGCCCAACCCTTCGATGCCGCGGAGGCTTTCCGGCAGCGGACGCATGCCGTTCAGTGCCTGGTCGGTGGACAGTTCGCTCGCCGGCTTGAGCGCGTCGGCGCCAGCCACGGGCTGCGACTGATCTGCCATCACCGCATCGTAGACCTGCTTTCGCTGCTGATCGGTCAACGGCAACGGCCAAGCCATGATCGGTACTCGATCGAGTATGTCATTGCGTTGTGAAAATTTCGCCGGGATGGTCTCACCGAACGATCCGATCGGCCCGGATGGTGCCGGTTCGCTGCCCGCAGTCGAGCCTGGCGAAGTCTCCTGTGCGCCCGCGTTTCCGCCTCCTGGAGTGGGCACAGTGCCTGAAGTCGTGAGGCCTTGGGGGCCGCCAACAGCATTCTTTGATTCCTGGTTTGCGCCTGGACCGCCAACCGTCTGCGCATCCGGACGTGGTGCATTCGGCACATTGCCGACAGACGGCTGCTTCGAAATCGGCGTCAGCAATGCGCGACGCGCTTCGTCGGGCGTGGGAATAGCAGTCACCTTACTCGACTCGAACGGCACCGGCTCTGTCGCACCTGGATTGATCTGGCCTGTATTCGCTTTGAAACCTGGATCGGTCGGGACAGTCGCGCTCTCCTCAGCACCTGCGAGGCAATTCAGAGTCGGTATAGCGATAACGGCAGCCACCGCTGCTGCTAACTTGATTTGATGTATTTTCATGGGGAGCCTCCAATCGGGCTGTTCACAACAACGAATGGGAGGCGGCAGCGGTTTCATGCGATGGTAACCCACAGCCAACACGAATACGTGTCGCGGCCAGGGACCGCGACTCGTAAGCTCAAAAAAGTGGGGTTAGATCAGTTGGCTGTGACGACCTTGGTCTTGGCCGCCTTGCGCGGCAAAGGGTAGTCGGCGCTGTCGTAGAGCTGCCGAATACCATTGCCGTCGAAACGCTTCTCTTCCACTTCCAGATAGGCGCCCAAAAGCAATTCCGGCGGCAATTCCTCGATGGCGAACCGGATCGCCTCCGCAGCGGTCGGAAATCGCTTGTAACCGATAGGACGGCGCGACTTGCGGCTGCGGCTAGGAAAGAGTTCGGACGGGGCGCGGTAGTTGATCATCGACATAATCAAAGACTCCTCAGCACCTAATATGGCCCTTGCGAGGCCGAAAATCCAGCACCCAGCCGTCGCCGCATACCAGCCCGAGTCCCGCAGGGTAAACATTGAATGGGCAAAAAACATGGCCCGGCGCGCCGGCGCCGGGCCGAATCCGACAAAAGTCGGAAGCCTAATCGACCACTTCCGCAACAACTTCGCTGGTGGCGGGATCGATCAAAACAACCCGGTTATTTACCACCATGTATTTGTAGGCTCCGATTGCCGGCACCTCGACGGCAATTTCTTGCGGCACTGAATAGAGCTGTACGCTTGGCGGCACGCGGGCGCCGATGCGGTACTCCACCGTGGGCGGCGCTGGCGCCACAGGCTCACGAACAATCGTACGGTAGATCGTTTGTCGCTGAACGGGCGTGAGTTGTACCGGCCCTGTGGTCACGACAGCGCGCGGCTCCACCGATTCGCGGGTGATCACAGTAGTCTGCGCACCGGCCGCGCCAGCACTCGCGAGCAGCGCAGCCACGATCGCCGCATGGCGAAAATGTGTCATAAGTTCCTCCTCTCCACTTTCGTGCAAACCGTGCCAACGCCGGGTGGACGGGAGGGTTCCTGCTCGCATTCGAGCAGCTTCATGAATTCATTGTATGTGGGGCGGCTCGCCCATCAGCTTCAATTTTGCCTGCAGCATTGCGATCCGCTGTTCTGCCTCGGCTTTGGTCAAACTCGGGCTAAAGGCCTCGGGCTCATAGGCATCGAAAGCAAGTTTTCGAAGCAAATTTGCCTGATCGGCAGTCATCAAGATGCTGGTGTTCGAACGCTTTGGCATGTCAGCACAATCGCGCGGATCGTGATCCGTTCCCTGCTGCCGATGCGACAAAGAATTGCTCTGTCGATTCTTTGACGCAATAGCACGCGAGCGCTCAGTTATGACGTTCGTGCAATCAACGCCGGACGCAACACAAGCGTAATGGGCAATGTCACAAGCACAAGGGCAGCTACGGCCATAAGAGCTGTCGGAATGCCTACCACGTCGCCGAGCAAACCATAGATTGCCGGCGACACGGCGCCTGCGCCGATCGTGCCGGTGTAGAAGATGCTGAAGGCGCGCTGCCGCCAGGCCGGCTCTACGAGGTCAGGCACGGAGCCATACAATACCGACGAAGTCCCATTGAGGGCCACTCCGACGATCGGCAAGACCACAAGTGCTGCTTCGAGTGGAAGTGGAAGAAGCGCGACAATCCCGACGGCCGTGACGATCTCGGTCAACCATACCGTCGCCACCGTCCCGATGCGCGCGCCGATAAACGCGCAAACCAGCTTTCCGGCCGCGCCGCCTGCGAAGACCAGCGTCAGCGCCACGCCGACCGTCTGAATACTTGCTCCCTTCGCAGTAAGCACAAACGGGAGGAACGTTAGGAAGGCCATCCGGGTGGCACTATCGATAACACCCACTGCCATGAGGCACGGAAACGCGTAGGCACGGGCGGCAACCCGGTCGGGTCCTGGGTTATCGTCATTGACCGACTTGGATGGTTCATCGCGGAATCGGGGCATCGCCATAAAAATCGCCACTGCCGCAATGGATCCCAGCCCACCAAGCAAGATCAACGCCTCGCGCCAAGGCATTACGACCAACAGCAGCGCTGCGGCTGCGGGTGACGTCATCTTTCCAATATCGCCGGCAAAGTTGTAGGTCCCGAGCGCTCGCAGCGAGCGCTTGCCAGCAAACGCATGGGCAATCAGGGATGATGCCAAGGGGTGCTGTGCGCTGGCCCCGAGGCCGCCAACGAACAGCGCGGCCACAAGAAGAGCCACACTGCTGCTGAATCCGGCCAAGACGTATCCGAGACCGGCGAGCGCTGTGCCAAGCGCAAGGACACCCGTCGCGCCGAACCGCTCGGCCAACAGCCCCGCCGGAATTTGGAAGCCGGCAAGAGTCCCGGAAAAAACTGTTTTCATGGCGCCGAGCGCGGCGAAGCCAAGACCGAATTCGCCCTGCCAGATCGGCAGCATGACGTAGACGAGGTCGGTATAGCCGTCATGCAAGGCGTGTGCGCCACAGGCAACGCCAAGCGCGCGCCGTTCCGCGCCTTTGGCAGAGTGTGGCTTTGGCTCCGTCGCTTCACCTGCAGTGACGGTCATTGACGCAGCCTATCAGAAAGACCATTGCTCAGGTTGCAAAGCGGAAATGCATCACGTCGCCATCTGCAACGACGTAATCTTTGCCCTCGAGGCGCATTTTCCCGGCCTCGCGCGCACCGGCCTCACCGCCGTACGCGATGTAGTCGTCGTAGGCGATCGTTTCCGACCGGATGAAGCCCCGCTCGAAATCGGTGTGGATCACGCCAGCAGCTTGCGGTGCCTTGGTGCCCTTGGTGATGGTCCACGCTCTCGTCTCTTTTGGGCCCACGGTGAAAAATGTAACCAGATGCAGCAACGCATAGCCTGCGCGGATGAGGCGATCGAGACCGGCCTCCTCTAAACCGACGGCTGTCAGAAATTCTGCACGCTCGGCTGGCGGCAAGGTGGCGATCTCCGATTCGATCTTGGCGGAGATCACGACAGCGACCGCACCCTCTTCCCTGGCCCTTTGCTCGACCTTGCGGGAATAATCGTTGCCTATCGCAGCCGCAGCCTCGTCGACGTTGCAGGCATAGAGCACCGGCGCGGAGGTCAGCAGGCCGAGAGAGTGAAACAGCTTTTCCTCTTCCGGCTTCCGCTCAACCATGCGCGCGGGCTTCCCCTCGCTCAGCAGCACCAGCGAACGGTTCACGAGATCGAGGGTCTCCTTGGCCAGCTTGGCGTCTTCTCCGTTGCCCTTGGCCTTTTTCTCCAGGTTGCCGATGCGTTTTTCCAGGCTGTCCAGATCGGCCAGCATCAATTCGGTTTCGATAGTTTCGATGTCGGCTATGGGGTCGATCTTGCCTTCCACGTGAGTCACGTCGCTGTCTTCAAAGCAGCGCACGACATGCACAATGGCATCGACTTCGCGTATGGTGGCAAGGAACTGGTTTCCGAGCCCTTCCCCTTTGGAAGCACCCCGCACGAGCCCGGCAATGTCGACAAACGTAATGCGCGTCGGAACGATCTGTTCCGACTTCCCAAACGCAACCAGCTTGTCCAGCCGTGAATCCGGCACGGCGATTTCGCCAATATTCGGCTCGATGGTGCAAAATGGATAGTTGGCGGCCTGGGCGGCCGCCGTCTGTGTAAGAGCATTAAAGAGTGTCGACTTGCCGACGTTCGGCAAACCGACAATGCCGCACTGAAATCCCATGGTTTGATTGTCTCTTTACATCGCTATTTGGAGGGATGCAGCTCGTCGTCTCTGCCGTCGAAGCCCTTGGCCTCCATGGCGAGATGGATCTTGTTTTGGAACGTCGAGTCCCTGCCCTCGATGAGGAGAGGCGCATTGTCGGCGATCACATCGCAAAGCGCTTCGACCCAAGCCCATTCGCTTTTTGCGAAATCCCCAAGCACGTGTGAAGGCACAAGCTCCTTGACGTCCGGTTTGCCGATGCCGATGCGCACACGCTTGTAGTCGTTGCCAAGATGGGCGCTGATCGAGCGCAGGCCGTTGTGGCCCGCGTCGCTGCCGCCGACTTTCACTCTGACTTTTGCCGGTTGAAGGTCGACTTCGTCATGGAATACGACGATGCTAGCGGGATCGAGCTTGTAGAAATGCATGGCTTCTGACACTGCCCGACCGGATTCGTTCATATACGTGCCAGGCAGCAACAACAGCGTTCGCTCGTTCGCGACATTTCCCTCGACTGCAACACCTTGAAACCGCCGCCGCCAGGGCGACAAGTTGTGACGACGCGCGATCGCTTGAACCGCCATAAACCCGATATTATGGCGGTTACTCGCGTGCTTGGGTCCGGGATTGCCGAGGCCGACGAAAAGCAGCATGGCTTCAACGGCCGTGAGACCGCCCTACCGCAATGTGCGTTACGCCGACACGGCGGCTTGAACGCCGCCTCACTTCTTCTCGGTCTTTGCAGGTGCGGCCGCGGCCGCCGGAGCAGCACCGGCGGCGGGTGCGGCGGCGCCAGGCGCAGCTCCTGGCGCGGCACCCGGGGCCG
>JBKPLN010000649.1:0-3763 GCA_046731635.1 Pseudomonadota bacterium
GCTATATTTCTTGCCGTTGCGGCTTTGTGCATTGTGCTGGGTAGAGACCACGACCTTGGTGCAGCCAACTGGCCTGCCATCGATGTAGCGGATCGTGACCTGGCTCTTCGAATCGGGCTGCAAATCGTAAAGTTGGCCGGAGCGGCGTTTCTCAGACAGAACTTTCAATATTTTGTGCGCGAAGTAGATCGGCGCGGGCATGAAGGAATTCTTCTCGTAGACTTCGCTTTCGGTGCACGCGAAGCCAAACATCATGCCCTGGTCACCCGCACCCTCTTCCTCTCCTCCTTTTTTCTTCTTTGCATTCACGCCCATGGCGATGTCAGGGGACTGACCGTGCAGCAGAACTTCCACATCGGCCCCATAGTATGAAAATCCGTCCTGGTCGTAGCCGATGTCCCGGATGACATCGCGCGCGATTTTGGTGATCAACTCGCGATCGACTACTGCCTTGTCGCCATGTTTACGGAACAGCGGAGCCTGGCCGCGGCCTTCACCGGCGATGACGATCTTGTTGGTGGTGGCCAGCGTTTCACAGCCGAGCCGCGTGTTCACCAGGCTGTCGTCGGCGATGCCGAGCTTGACGTCGTTTTCGAGAAAGGCGTCGAGAATGGCATCGGATATCTGGTCGCAGACCTTGTCAGGATGACCTTCCGAGACTGATTCACTGGTGAATAAAAAGTTGGTGTGAGCCACCGCTGCAACTCCTCGCGTGGCGCCCGCCATGCGCGCGCCCTGTTGTCGTCCGGGTGGTTTCTTGCAGCGGCGGGGAAGGAGGTCAAGATGCGGGCAGCGGTGGGCAGAAACTTCGATAACGATGGGATTCAAGCCTTATCAATCAAGGCCGGCGATCTGCTCGACCAGGTCGACGATCCGGCGGCGCAGTTTGCTGCTTTTGATGCGCATAAATGCCTTGGTCAGCGAAAGGCCGTCCGAGGTAGCGAGGAAGTCGGCCACATAGGCCGGTGACGGCGCCTCGCCCATGCCACCGCTGTGGCCGGGTGAATGCGGCGCGCCCTCGAAGAAAAATGAAACCGGCACCTGGAGGATCTGACCTATCTGCTGCAGACGGCTTGCGCCAATGCGATTGGTCCCTTTTTCGTATTTCTGCACTTGCTGGAAAGTGAGGCCGAGCGAATCGCCAAGCTTCTCCTGGCTCATGTTCAGCATCATCCGACGCATGCGCACCCGCGAACCGACGTGCTTGTCAATCGGGTTCGGCGCCTTCTTGGCCATGGATTTCTCCTGCCCCCAAACTTACTCGTAGTTGTCACAAGTGAATGCGCCAAAGCAATGCGCGAATTCGCTGTAATCAGAATCCGACTTTAGATGATCGATAGATTTCGTCAGGTTTCCCACGATCACGATTCGGCTCTACATCGCCGAAGCAATAATATCGTTTGATGCAACCTGCAGTGTTATAATTAAGCGGAATCAATCTAGGAGCGAATCCTGCGACGACCGACCATCAGCAGACTTACCGAGAGTGTCAGGATCAGCAGATAGTTGCCGTAGGCGATGCTGATCGTAGGGGGGAGTGCGGCGGGGAGGCGAGCATCCAGAACTCCTTCAGCGCCCAAAGGCAATACGTTGACGATCCGCCCAACCGGATCGATCACTGCCGAAATGCCGGTATTCGCCGCGCGTACCAGCGGAAGCCCCTCGGCGATTGCGAGAAGCCGCGCCTGCTGGAAATGTTGGTACGGACCCGAACTGATGTCGAACCAACCATCGTTTGTGACGTTCACGAGCCATCCTGGCCGCTCGCCACGAGGGACTGCAGCGCCGGGAAAAATTGCCTCGTAACAAATCAGCGGCAACATTTTCGGTGCGCTGCCAACGTCCATCGCCCGACGGCGATCCCCTGAAAGGAATCCGCCTATGACTTTGGTCAGCTGCATCAGTCCCAACCGTTCAAGCACTTTCTGGAACGGCAAATATTCTCCGAAGGGAACCAGGTGCACCTTGTCGTATATGCCGCGAATCGAGCCATCGGGGTCGATAACGTAGACCGAATTGTAAGCGCGGAAGTCGGTCGTGCTCGCGTCGGACGCAGGACGTACCGCACCGGTGATCATAACGGTCGAAGGCTTCAAGAGCGCGGTGATCTGCGCAAGCACATCCGGCTCGCGCGAAAGAAAGAACGGAAATGCGGCTTCTGGCCAAATCAGATGTGTTACGTCGCGCAGGCCACTCGATTGCGGTCCGGTCGCGCGATCGGACAGGCGCAAATAGCGATCCATCACCTGCGCCTTGGCGGAATAATTGAATTTATCGTCCTGAGGCAGGTTGGGTTGCATGATGCGCAGCCTGACGCCGCTGACGTAGTCGGTTGGATGCGACCACAGTCTGGTCGCCCCGTATGCGATCAAGGCCGCAAGCACCACGAGTCCCAGCACCAGTGGACGATAAGGATGCCATGTGTCGGCCTTGTCGTCGGCCAGCACAGCCGGAGTCGCGCAAATCGCAAGGCAGAGAAACGTGAGGGTCCATATGCCAATCAGTGACACGCTCTGGGCCAGAACGAGCGGTTCGGCAAATGCATAGCCGAACGCATTCCATGGAAATCCGCTCAGCAGGTGACCGCGCAGCCATTCGGCTGCTGTCATTGTAGCGGCGAATGCCAGGATGCGTTCGGGTCCACGCACCCAGATCAGTCGCGCCGCCGCCAGTCCGAGCGCAGTGTAGAGTGCGAGGTAAGCGGGCAAGCCCGCGACGGCCACCGGCAGCAGCCAGCCGAACGTTTTTACATCGACCAGAAACGCGTAACCGATCCAATAGAGACCGGCGAGAAAATACCCGAACCCGAAGCACCAGCCTGCCAGTGCCGCCGTTACCGGACCACTGAAACGGCCCGCCGCTGCGCCGTCGACGAGCCAGATCAACAGCGGGAGGGTGACGAACAAGACAGGCCACGCATTGATTGGAGCCATTGCCAATGCCGACGCAGCGCCGGCCACGAATGCAATTGCCGCGCGCCGCCAGCCGGAGGCGAGAATGACGAAGTGGGCGAGGCGGGTGATCGTCACGAGCGAGGCGTGCCTGTTGTAGGGCTCGCATCTTTGGAAGCGGCGATGTCGTCGGTGCCCTGAACAGGCGCCGCGGCTCCAGTCGGTGCGCTCTCGGTCTCGCCCCGCCGACGCGACTCGCGCGGGCGCTCGCGCCGTTCCTTAAGACGGGTAATCCGCACGCGCATGACGCGGCGCGGATCGGCATCGAGCACCTCGAACTCGAACAGGCCCGGCCCCGGCACAATTTCGCCGCGAACCGGCAATCGGCCAGCGCGCGTCACCAGGTATCCTCCGATGGTATCCACTTCCTCGGCCGCTTCCCCGACGTCGAAATCATGTCCCACAACTCCGACCACATCCTCAATGGTTGCACGTGCGTCGGCAACAAAGGAGCCATCCGGCTGCTGGGCGATAGCCGGTCTCTCGTCTTCATCATGCTCGTCGGCGATCTCGCCGACGATCTGCTCGACAATGTCTTCGATCGACGCAAGGCCGTCGGTGCCGCCATACTCGTCCACAACCAGCGCCAAATGGATCCGCGTTGCCTGCATGCGCGCCAGCAAGTCGATCACCCGCATCGAAGGGGGTACGAACAGGATTTCGCGTACGATCTTCGTTGCGGACAAGGGCATGCCGAGATTCACGGCTTTCAGATCGAGCCCGGCAGGCAGCGGCTTCTTGCGCCTGGCATTTTTTTCCGGGTCCACGGCCGCGCGTGCGGTCATGAAAGCAATGAGGTCCCGGATGTGGAC
>JBKPLN010000650.1:0-5943 GCA_046731635.1 Pseudomonadota bacterium
CAATAATCCAAGATAGCGATGGCCAGTGCGCAGATTACGAGCAATAGAAATTCGACGATTCCGAAGGATTCGATAATCCAATGCGCCTGATTTAAAAAAGTTCGCACGATTAACTATCACAAATTATGGTTTAGAATTTGCTAACCCTGATAAGCCGCGTGCGTGTGTTTTTTAAAGTGCAAAGACTCCGTATGGTTAATGGAGACACGCCGCCATATCCCTTCTAGATGAGGAATTTGAAGTTTGATAGCGCTTCAGCTCGTGCGCCCAGCCCGGTCCACTTGGCGGCTGCTTGGCGACGATTGGCTGACACGGATGAATGAAAGCGGCAGGCGCGTTTAATGGCGCCGCGTCGATTGCGCGACAACATGACGCCCCTATATGGCTAAAAATGAAAGGCTGCCGCCATCGGGCTGGTCTGGCAGTTCTCTGGTCTCGCGGACAAGCCTCCGTTCGTCATCGAACTGGTCGCCCACCCCGATGTAGAACGTGCCAATATAGCTCAGTCTGAAAACGGACCGGCTTGGTTGGCGAGTCAAAGCATCGCGATTTTCATCCGGACGGGAAGCCAACCGACCGCGTGAGTTACGCATACGCCACAACATGGCGTAGAATGTAGGCGGAATCGGTCAGACTTGCGAGCGAGATCCTAAGGACTCGTGTTCGTTTTCAAGTTCGACAGTAGCAAAAACGTGAAATAATCATACGCTGTGCCGCGATTGTGACCTGGGGAGATATCAATGAACCGCGACAACGTCCGGGAAATGCTCGCCAACATCGAAGAGGCGGTGACCGAAAACTTTGCGTCACCGCCCCGGTACCGCAACGACAACGGGGGAGACGCGACCGTTGACTCGGACGCCGAAGACCTGAATGCGCTGGTCCTGCGCGTTGCCGCGGCATCGGTGGAGGAAATCGACCGGGTTATTCTCGAACTACAAGGCGTGTGCGATATGCTGCTCGGTGAAGGGGAACGTTTGAACCGAGAGCTTGCCCGCTTCACCAACATAACCCAGGCGGCGATGACCGCGACGAAGGTCATTGGCGACCACCTCAAGCAACGTGGCGCGCTGGTCAAAAGGCGATAACGAGCAGCGACGATTTCGGGAGCACGCGCCAAAGCGGACATCAAGCCTAGTTTCCAATGAACGGTATTGGACCTCTGTCCAACTCCCAAGAAGTGAGCAACGATGGCTTCGTTTCATCATCGAGCGCCGAAGCAAGCTCATGCGCTTTGACCGGTCCCGCGGTAAGATTTTGGGTCTTTCGGGGCGACCGCCTGTGGCTGGTAACATTTTCATCAATCACCGCCGAGAGGAGTCAGCCGACGTAGCAGGTCGGCTGTACGATGCCCTGGCGCAGAGGTTTGGCCACAACAAGATCTTTATGGATGTCGACAACATCCCGGCCGGGTCTGTGGCTGCTTGTGATGCCATGCTCGCTATCATCGACTCAAGTTGGCTGAATGAAAAGGATGAAACTGGCCGCCGACGCCTGGACAATCCGGACGACTTCGCAATCGAAATCGAGGCAGCACTTGCCCGTAAGATTTCAGTCGTCCCGGTGCTAGTCGATGGGGCTCGTATGCCGAAGGTGCGTACGACGCGCTAACCCGCAAGGCAATCGATTTGGCTAAGACTGGAGACATCGCAGCTCTTAGGCTTTGCCTTGAGCGGCTTTTGCCACCCCGCAAGGATCGACCGGTGGCTTTTGAATTTCCCCAGATTGACTCTGTAGAGGACGCGCCGACGGCGATGGCCGCGATTTAGTGGTGAGCTGACTCCGATGGAGGCGGCCGAGCTTAGTAAGGTCGTGGATGCTTACACGCGTGCAGTGGAAACAACGGACTTGGCCGCTCGCTTGGTGAGGCTCGAACAAGCACAAAAGAAATAAGAACGAGGAGAAAATTGGATGCGCACCATAGATTTGAGATTACGAAAGCTGCCACCATTTGGTGGGGCGAGCAGAGCGAGGCCGAAATGCAGGCTGAGATTGCGGAGCGGGAGGCCAAGGGATTTCGTGTGGTGGTGGTGAGTTGGAAACGCTAATGAACTCCCCGCACCCCCTTCGCAACAGAGATCTAGCCGTGCTCAAAAGCGGCCGAAGAAACCGCCGAATGGATCTCGCGACCAGCCGTAGCTCTGCCGGTACTGGTCCGATGGCTGCCTGCGAGTGACGCGCTTCTTCTTGGGAGCCGCGTCGGACTTCGCCGCGGGAGCCGGCGCGACTTTCGGCTGAGCAGCGAGTACAGCCTCCGTCGTCATATCGGGCGCGGGTGCGGGTGCGGCAGTGAGGACTTGTATCGGGTCGGGATGCCAAGGCTTAGGTAGACCTTGGCGCTCGCTGGTGACTACGGGCGACGGCCCTTTCTCCAGCGTTACATCCATGATGAACAGCAATGCAATCAGCCCCAAGCTCACCACCACAACATAGGTGAAGATTGGCATTGCTTCGCTCCCGATTGTACCAGCACGAACCTCAGCAGACAGAGGTCAGACAATTAGTGCTATCTGGCAATCCCTCCACCGCCGACTTGAAGCAATCGAGGCGATACGATCATCCGGCGCCGAGCTGATCTAACGTTGCCAACGCGTTCTATTTTTTGCGAATACTTCGCGGTGGGACTTTTTTGTCACTACCCCATTTGTTCTTCTTATCCACAAAAATCCACAGGCTGGGCGCTCAGCCTGTAGCCCAAGCGCAACTCAACGCCTCAATAAATAATCCCCGGGGGGACGATTGCGCTGTGAAGCTAGTGTGATGCTACCCACGGTTCCATCGTCAGCCGTAGTTATGATTGCTCCCGCTCAGTTACCCCCCTTGTTGCAATGGAATCGGAGGGAGAGATGGCTCATGCGCTGGCAAACATTTCAAAGTTAGAAAGTTTGAAAAGCTGGAAGAACGGGAGAAATGCGCCGTATCAAAGGCGTCGTAAAGCGGGACTGGGTCCCGACTGGCCGTATCGATTTCGCTACGAAGCTTGACGGCAGTGACAACCCGGACCAACCAAGTGAATTTCGGCTGCTCGTAGAAGAACGAAGAATTATCGAGAGCATTGCCGGAAATGAAAATCTTGAGATTCAATGGCGAGCCGCCACACTGAAAGAGGCAAAAGCCATTGTAACTCAGTATCACCAATACCTAAAGGAAAACTCGCTCATCAAATCTATCTTCGAGCCCGATATTTTGCCTCCCGCGGAATCAAAACGGCAGAACTAGTCGAGGACGGGGTCCCAGCCGAACGAGTGCAAAGCCGCTGCAACAGGGGAAAGGGCGTGACCTTTCGCCAACGAACGGGGGCAGTTATGCTAAAATTCATCAGCGCCGTCATAGCCGCTGCCGCGTTTGCCGGGGTGCTGACGTTGCTATGGTCCACGAACACGCGGATCAATGCCACGGCGCGAGATGTAGCACCGCAATCAACGCCTTTCACTCAGGCCGCACCAGTGCCCGCCGCGCCGGCGATTCCTCCTGAGTTGGTGCGACTCGAAGTGGCACGCGATCTCGCCGTTATACGGGACACCATAGAGCAGCTCGCCAACAAGGTCGATCAGCTCGCCGCCAAGCAAGACCAGATGTCCCAGAACATTGGCGCATCGCAGGCGGTCGAGCAGGACATCACACAGGAGAGGTCATCCCCGCCTCTGTCCGGGTCGGTCTCGCCCGCGCCGCGCAAAAAAGCGCGAAGGGTTGCGTCTCGGAAATTCACTGAGCAGTCATCGTCTGCGCCTCCCCCGGTTTTCGCGCCCCAATGACGGCTGCACCCAAGCTGGTGAGCCAATCACTTCAATACATAACCGTGTCTGCTGTTGGCCCTTAGCGGACATTCCAATATGTCGCATTTGATGTCGCTTTCGGGGGTAAAGCGGACATGGCCTATTGCAGTGCACATGTCCGCTTATGACCCAAAGCGGACATCACGGCCGCATCAGCGTGAGGGCCGCCGTTTTATGTGGCAGTTGTTCTCCTTGGGCCAATGTTGGAACCCACCAAGCCGTCGCAAAAATCGGTGATAAGCAACCGCCGCCACTGATCTAAATTTCGTCGACGGCACAAATTCCATCAGCACTGGACGCGCCTCAAAAGCAAGTCAACCAAAGGCGCGGCGGTCGCAGTAGAAAAAACATCACGCTTTGGTACGTGCCCATGGACGCTTTCGGTTGCCTCGGTGCAGGCTGGCGGGCTCGGGATGGTGGCACTCGGCTTGGAGCAATTGACCGCGGTCAGACTCGCACCAACCCATCGTGATAACCCGGTTTAGCTGCTCTGTGGCTGTGCGTTATCGGGCTGGTAGGTGTCTTTCTCGTCGGCTATCCCGGCTATTTCCTTTTCGACGCGATCTGGCCGAGCTTTTTCTATTCGCCGATCGCTACGGGAAAGAACGCCTGGTTGTTGTGGCAAGCATTCTTCATTGGCGTCTATTTCGTCGGCGCCGCGCTAATGTTCAACACAGTGC
Source organism: Pseudomonadota bacterium (assembly GCA_046731635.1). Classification (GTDB taxonomy): domain Bacteria; phylum Pseudomonadota; class Alphaproteobacteria; order Rhizobiales; family Xanthobacteraceae; genus Pseudolabrys. The sequence goes on from JBKPLN010000650.1 coordinate 4,457, forward strand.
GACGCTCACTCAACGCAATTCCCGTTACGGCCTGATGTGCGCTATTGGCCTTTAGCGGACACCCCCAGTTGCGCCGGGGGGAAAGCGGACATCGCACTCGAGCGTTCGCAACCAGTGTTATTTACTTACTGAAATGCCACTGTCGCGAGGGCGCGGTTGACCTTGTCCCCCGGCCAAATGGTGACCGGCCCGGGCGCTGCACCCGACCTGGCGATGTTGGTACCCTGGCCGGGGCGGTTCAGGATCTGCGCGCCCGCTGCGTTCGATACGCGCACCGCACCTTCGATCAAGAGCACGCCGAGTACCTGATCGTCGATCGGCCCGCCCCAGAATTCCGTCCCTCGCACACCGATAACCGCAAAAGGCGTCGTGATGCTGACGTCGGACCGCGCCAATCTGGACACCTGGCCGGAGATAAATCGGAAGGCGCCACTCACTCTGAACCTAATCCTTCCGCGTCTCGCAGCGGGGTCGAAGACGAATCTATCGAGGGTCAGATTCGTCTTCTCGCCGAGCGTCAGCCGCGTATTGTCTTTGAAAGTGACTTCCAGTCGCGCCGCTGCGCCGGTCGATACAACCTCGTTGAGAAACACGGACGCATTGAGGACAAGCGCACGGGTGGCGCCGCGATGCGCCCCGCTGGCCTCTCCCTGTATTCGGCTGACAGTGCCGATCGCCTCTTGACCCGCGACTTGACCGCCGGCGAAGCCACAAAGAAGAGCAACCGCTATCGCGACCGACCTATACAACATGCGCCTGCCCGTCGATGCCGTCGGCACCAAGTCTGGCACAACGAGAGTGCACGCCCAGGCCTGGAATGCTTCGCCGAAGCAGTCCGCGCATCCTGCTCATCGCGCACGGGCCGCATGTGATAAGAAAAGAAGCCCCGTACGCGTGGTACGAGGCTTCCGAGAAAAAGGCGTGCGAGGCCGCCCTTTGCTACAGGCGAGTGATATCGCGGTCTTTCGTTTCGGGCAGGAAGATAAGGCCGATGACAAAGCTCATCGCCGCCACGACGATCGGATACCAAAGCCCGGAGTAGTTGTTCCCGGTCGCGGCCACGATTGCGAACACCGTCGCAGGGAGGAACCCGCCGAACCAGCCGTTACCGATGTGATACGGCAGCGACAACCCGCTGTAGCGGATGCGGGTCGGAAACAGTTCCACAAGCCAGGCGGCGATAGGCGCGTACACCAGGGTGACGTAGATCACCAGAACCATCAGCAGCAGCACGGTCATCACGTAGTTGATGTCCGCCGGATTGGCGGAAGCCGGATAACCATGACTCGTGATCGCCTGACCGAGGACCTGCGCGAAGTTTGGCGTATCGCTGGGGATCGTCTGGTCGCCTACCTTGACGCTGGCTTTCGTGCCCTTTGGCGCTTCCACATTCTCATAATTCACTGACCGGGCAACCAGCGCCGACTTGGCGATGTCGCAGGACGTGGTGAACTTCGCGGTGCCAACCGGATTGAACTGGAACGAGC
>JBKPLN010000651.1:0-5297 GCA_046731635.1 Pseudomonadota bacterium
CAGCCCGACGATATCGCTGAGCTTGCGTTGTTTCTGGCGCGTCCGCATGCGCGGCACATTCAAGGTGCCGCCATTGTGGTCGACGGCGGCACGACAACCGGGCTCTACTGAATTGTGTAGCGCGCGCACGTCCTGGATTCCGCTTGCGCGGGAGTGAACGGAGGTTGTCGCGCGGTCTGCCTCACCGTTTGTCCCCGCGAAAGCGGGGACCCGGAATCAGGCGACGATTGTCTTCACGATATCGATCGCGCGGCGCAGGAGCGTTTCAGAAGCCTCTGGCGTGCGGAATGCCGCATGGGCCGACAATGTCACGTTCTGAAGTTTCGCCAACTCATGATCCTGTGGCAGCGGCTCATTATGGAAGACATCCAACCCGGCCTGGCGAATATGACCGCTTTTCAGCGCCGATATCAGGGCGGCCTCGTCGGCGAGCGCTCCCCGTGCAGTGTTAACGTATATGACGCCCTTCTTCATCCGCGCTATGCGGTCGGCGGACAGAAAGCCGCGCGTTTCATCGCCGAGCGTCAGGTTTATCGACACGACGTCGGCGCGAGCGAGAAGCGTGTCAATGTCGATCATCGGCACGTCGATCTCCGGGTGCTTGGTGCGATTCCAGCCGATTACGTTCATGCCCATGCCTTTGCCGATGCGCGCCACCTCGCGTCCGATGCCTCCAAGCCCGATCACGCCAAGCGTCTTGCCGAGGAGTTGGACCCCCTCGTGGGGCGTCCAGACCCCACGGCGCACCTCGCGATCCATTCGGGCGAGGTCGCGCGCGCAGGCCCACAGCAGCGCGATGGTGTGCTCAGCCACCGCGGTGTCGCCATAACCTTTGATGATGTGGACCTTGATTCCGCGTTCGTTGAGCTCGCCGACGTTCATGTAGCTGGCCGGTCCCGTGCCTAGGAAAACGATGTGCTTGAGCTCCGGACACTGGTCAACCAGCGGCGTGGGCATGTAAGAATGGTCGTCGATCGCAATATTGTAGCCGCGTATGATGCGCGGCAGTTCATCCCGTTCTAACTCCTTGCGGTTGACATCGATCGGCGGGTCATCGGGCTTGAGAACCTTTGCCCAAACCGGGGCCAGTTGATCGTTGCAATCAATGAAAATGGATTTCATGAGGATCGTTCCGGAAAGCGGACAGCCACTCCATAAGGGGGCGTGGTCATAAGAGCAATGGCGCGAAACCGGAGCAGGCGCAACCGTTGACGGGCCGCGCGGCGCGGACTATAGCGGCGCGCTCAATTAAACGTAGTCGAGTAATGGCCAAAAATCATAAAGCAGTCTGTGTCATCGCCTGGCCTGCCGGGCATTCGCGCTCACCGCTCATTCACAATTACTGGATCAAGCAGCATAAGCTCGATGCTGAATACCGGCGCGAGGCTGTGCCGCCCGAGAAGTTTGCCGATTTCGTCACGCATCTGCGCGATAACGGCTACGTGGGCGCGAATGTCACGGTGCCGCACAAGGAGCCGGCCCTGAAATTGTCGGAGCCGGACGAGCGTGCGCGCGCCGTAGGCGCCGCCAATGCGCTTTGGTACAACGACGACCGACTGCGCTCGACGAACACCGATGTCGAAGGGTTTCTCGCTAATCTCGATGCCGCCACGCCCGGCTGGGATCGCGGGCTGTCGACCGCCGTTGTGCTCGGCGCCGGTGGTGGCGCGCGCGCGGTGATCTACGCTTTGCTGACGCGCGAAGTCAGGCGCATCTACGTGATCAATCGAACGAAGGAGAGGGCGCAGGCTCTTCGCAAGAAATTCGGTTCGGCGCTGCAGCTTGCGAGCTGGGATGAAACCACCGGCCTCTTGGGCGGCGCCGGGCTGTTGGTGAATACGACGACGCTTGGCATGGAAGGCCAGCCTCCGCTGGAACTCAATCTGCGCTGCCCACCATCGCTGGTCGTTGCGGATATCGTCTATGCCCCGCTCGAGACCAGGCTACTGGCGATCGCCCGCGCGCGCGGCCTGCGTACCGCCGACGGCCTTGGCATGCTGTTGCATCAGGCGGTGCGCGGTTTCCAGCTTTGGTTCGGCATTCGACCGCAGGTCACGCCAGAACTGCGCAAGCTCGTCGAGGACGATCTGCTCAAGAAAAAGTGAGTACCGGGCATCTGGAATATGCCTCAGATGCCAGGGTTAATCGCCTGATTGGGAAGGGCCAAACCGGATCCGTATTGGGAGGACCATAATGCACAGCTCGAAGATCATTCGACGCACAGTCGGCGTAGCCGCTGTTGCGATTGCCCTGGTTTTTACAACTGCTTCCTTCGCACAGCAGCCGGGTCGCATTCGCGGCCAGATCGAAAAAGCCGATAGCGGCACGCTCGCCCTGAAGCAGCGGGACGGCAGCATGCTCAACGTCAAGGTTGCCGAAGATGCGCGGGTGGCTGCGTTGGTCAAGGCCTCACTCGATGACATCAAGAACGACAGCTTCATCGGCGTTGCCGGCATGCCGCGGCCGGATGGCAGCATCGAAGCGTTTTCGGTTCGCATTTTCCTGCCCGCGCAGCGTGGCGTCGTCGCCGATCGGCATTTCGATTGGGACGCGAAACCTGGAAGCACGATGACGAACGCGTACGTTGCAAGCAGCGTAAAAGAAAAGGACGGGCAGACGCTGATGCTCAAATACAAAGACGGCGAGAAGAAAATCATTGTGACGCCTGCAACGGCAATCACCGCGGTAGCGCCGGGCAACAAGGATGAACTCAAGCCTGGTGAGCAAATCATCATCATGGCGTCTGACAAGCAGGCCGATGGCTCGGTGCTGGCCAAGACGCTTTACATCGGCCGTAGTCTGACGCCGGCGATGTAAATGCCACTGTAATGTCATTTGCTGCGCCGCCGTTTGAGGCGGCGCAGCTGCTAAAGGAGGATGCGACGTGAAAGTATTGACACTGATTGCTGCAGCGAGCGTCGTTGCAGTGGTTTCTGCCACGGTGTGTGCGCAGGACAAGCCGGTGCGCGTGCGAGGCACGATCGATCAAATCGAAGGCAGCACGATGATTGTCAAATCGCGCGATGGTGACACGCTGAGAATAAAGTTGGCGGATGACGGTAGTGTCATTGCACTGGAGAAGGCCGCGCTCGCGGACATCAAGCCGAACTCGTACGTAGGTTCGACCGCAATGCCGCAACCGGACGGCACCTGGAAGGCCATCGAAGTCCACATTTTTCCAGAAGCCATGCGGGGGACCGGCGAGGGCGACCGGCCGTACGATTACAGGCCGCAAAGCACCATGACGAACGGAACGGTCAACAACGTCGGCAAAAGCACGGTAGGCGGGACTGTTTCGAGCGAGGAGGGCTCCACGCTCACGCTGAGCTACAAGGATGGCTCCAAGAAGATCGACGTGACGGCCGAGACGGTGATCGTGAGCTATTTGCCCGGCAGCAGAGACGAGCTCAAGCCTGGCGCTCGAATCTATATTCCGGCGGCGACGCGGCAGGGTGACGGCACGCTGATGACTGCGCGCATCAATGTCGGGCGCGGAATCACGCCGCCGATGTAGGGTTTGATTATGCCCGCGCCCGCCGCGTCGGCGCGTGTGCCGAGCCGCGCGCGGGCACGTCGAGATCGGAAGCGAGCTCGGGCATTTCCCGCATGAGCCGGACGAGACGGTTCTGGCGCCCTCCGGCAAGGCGTGCCTCGCGCTGTTCCTCGATCGGGCGGCGCACTTCGTCGCAGCGGGCCAGCCCATCGATCTCCGCACCATGCTCGGCCATTCGAGCGAGGCAATGCGTCAGATCCTCCAGCTGCTCGGCGACAACGTGGATAACGCGCGACTCCTCCTGCACGCAACCGGTGACTGCCACGTAGCGCGCGCCCAGCACTATCGGCCGCAAGCGCTCGAATACTTTCGGCCATACGATGACGTTGGCAACTGCAGTTTCGTCCTCGATCGTCATGAATACGACGCCATTGGCCGAGCCTGGTCGCTGCCGGCACGTGACCAGTCCTGAGATGCACACGCGTGTCCCGGTACGGATTCGGCGCAGCGTGTCGTTGGGTTTGATGGCACGCGCGTTGAGGTCAGGACGCAGGAATTGCGCCGGATGCGCGCGCAGCGACAAATGCATGAAACGGTAATCATTGATCACTTCCTCGCCGATCGGCATCGGCGGCAGATGGACATCAGGCTCACGCGAAACGATGCGTGTCAGCGTGGCGTCGCTATCAACTGAAAACAGCGGCAGATCGTCGTCGTGATTGCCGACCCGGCCGAGAGCCTTCGCCGCCCACAGCGCTTCGCGACGGCTGAGGCCGAGCGAGCCGAAGGCATCAGCATCCGCCAGGCGCTCCAGCACCCGCGGAGAAAGCCCTGTGCGCAGCCAAAGATCGCGCATGGAGTCGTAATGCAGAGTGCCGTCATCCTGAGGTGGCAGCGCAAAAGCGCTGCCCTCGAAGGATGACGCAGTCGCCCTTCGAGGCTCGGCGACTGCGTCGCCTCGCACCTCAGGGTGACGGCGCATTGCAACGATCAGATTGGCATCTTCCTCCTTCAGTCCCTTGATTTCCCGAAGGCCCAGACGAATGGCATGGGTTGTATGCACATCATCCCGCATCTCCTGGTGCAGTTCGTGCAAACGTTCGGCTGCGCGGGGACCCGGTTCGAGCGTCGCATCCCATGGCGAATGATTGATGTCGGGCGGCCGTACTTCGACGCCGTGATCGCGCGCGTCGCGCACAATCTGCGCCGGGGCGTAAAATCCCATCGGCTGCGCATTCAAAAGCGCGGCAGCGAAGGCATCCGGATAGCGGCATTTCAGCCAAGCCGAGGCATAGACCAGAAGGGCAAAACTCGCCGCGTGGCTTTCGGGAAAGCCGTATTCGCCGAAGCCCTCGATCTGCTGGAAACAGCGCTCGGCAAACTCGCGCGTGTAACCGTTGGCCAGCATGCCGTCGATCATCTTGCGCTGGAACGTGCCGATGGTGCCGACGCGCTTGAAGGTCGCCATGGCGCGGCGAAGCTGGTCGGCCTCCGCTGGCGTAAAGCCGGCGGCGACGATAGCAATTTTCATCGCCTGCTCCTGAAACAGCGGCACGCCCAGGGTCTTCGAAAGCACCGCTTCAAGGGCCTTTGAGGGATATGAGATCGGTTCCTGCCCGCGCCGCCGTCGCAAATAAGGATGCACCATGTCGCCCTGTATCGGGCCCGGCCGCACGATCGCCACCTCAATCACCAGGTCATAAAAGTTTTGTGGCTTCAAACGCGGCAGCATGGTCATCTGCGCGCGGCTTTCCACCTGAAATACGCCGAGAGAGTCCGCGCGACACAGCATGCGGTAGACCGC
>JBKPLN010000652.1:0-3636 GCA_046731635.1 Pseudomonadota bacterium
AGGCGCCGCGCTATCAGGCGCCGCAGCGTGCTTACGAGCCGCCGACAACGCAGCGCACCTACGATGCTCCAGTCGACCAATCGCCGCAGCGCGCCTTGCCGGCGCTCGGACCTGTACGGCGGCAGGTCGTCGGTCCAATCACTCCCGCGACCCTGACGCCTCCGGCGACGCTTGCCTGTCCGATCGTCTCGGCGCTTGATCGTTGGGTGAATGATAGTGTGCAGCCGGCCGCGATGCGCTGGTTCGGCACGCCGGTGACCGAGATCAAGCAAATATCGGCCTACTCATGCCGTGGCATGGTCGGTTCCGGAGGCCACGGAATTTCCGAACATGCCTTCGGCAATGCGCTGGACATCGCGGCGTTCACGTTCGCGGACGGCCGCCGAGTCACCGTGCAGGATGGCTGGCGCGGCGCGCCGGAAGAGCAGGGATTCCTGCGCGATATCCATCTCGCTGCATGCGATTATTTCAACACCGTCCTGGCGCCCGGTTATAACGCCGCGCACTACAATCACTTTCACGTCGACTTGATGCGTCGTCCTAACGGGGATCGTCCTTGCCGGCCCGAAGCAATATCCGGCGAGGTTGCAGCAGCGAAAGCACGCGCAATGTATGCGAAACGTCAGCGTGGTCCTGCATACATCGGCCTGGCGCGGTCAGACCCAAAGACAAACCGCGCCCCGGCGGCAATGCCGGGCGAAGATGGGTATCTCGACGACATTCTGATCAACTTGCAGACTCGGCGCGGTCCGTCCCGCGATGTGCGCGGCAATAACGTTACCAGCTCGCTCGCGCCCCGCTAAATCGCTGCATCGATCAGCATCGCGGCGAACAAGATCAGGCCTGCATCGCGATTGGATTTGAACAGCATCAGGCAGTGTGCTGGATCATCGATGTCGAGCCGCATTACTTGCCATGCCAGATGTGCGGCGAAGGCGATGATGCCAAGCGCGAAGACGATTCCGCCGCCGGCCATGAAGCCGGCGACCGCGATCAGGACCACCGCTGCGGCATAAAATCCGGCGAGCATCGATGGCGTGCGCTCGCCGAACAACAGCGCCGTTGATTTGATTCCGATCAGCAGATCGTCCTCGCGATCCTGGTGGGCGTAGATGGTGTCATATCCGATCACCCAGCAGATCGATCCCGCGTAGAGCACGAGCGCCGGCCAATCAAGACGGCCGAACTCGGCCGGCCAGCCCATCAGCGCGCCCCAGGAGAAGGCGAGGCCAAGGAAAATCTGCGGCCAGTACGTGATGCGCTTCATGAACGGATAGACGGCAACCACGAGCAGCGAGGCGATCCCGGTGATCACCGTAAAGCGATTGAACTGGATCAGCACCAACAGACCGACCAGCGCTTGCGCAATCATGAAGATTGTCGCCTGCGCGATCGTAACCTGCTTCGAGGGGATTGGCCGGGAGCGAGTGCGCTCGACCAGGCCATCAAGATTGCGGTCGACCAGATCGTTCCACGTGCAGCCTGCGCCGCGCATTGCAAATGCGCCGATGAAGAACAGGACAATCTGCCAGGGGTTCGGAAATTGGGCCTTGTGCATGCCGGCAAGACCAACCGACCACCAGCATGGCAGCAGCAACAGCCAGGAACCGATCGGCCGGTCGAGACGAGCAAGTCTTAGGTAAGGACGGCTGACAGGCGGCGCGAGTACGTCGACCCAGTTTCCGGTCGCATCGGAGACGCGTCCGGCGCTGTCGCTCATCGGTTGCCGAGCGGCTTACCGGTCAGGGTGTCGAAGGTACCGCGCCCTGTCTTGATGTTATTGGAGTCCGGAATGGGACTGGTGAGTGCATCGCTCAGGCTGGGTCCCTGCGGTCGGGGAGGCGCTGCCGCCGCCTGGCATACTTTGGTGCGGATCTCGGACACCTTCGCCTCGGCCAACTTGAGCTGCTCGGTGATCTGCGGAGGAATGCCGCACCAGGTGCCGTTTTCGTTGGCAAATTTGAGCATCTTGGATTGCGCGCTCACGAGCGCGCCGAACAGCTGGCATGCCTCCTTCGGCGGCGCCTTGCGATCGTTCGCCGCCTTGATTGTTGCGGCTTTCTTTTCAGCATCCTCGCGCAGCCTGAAAAACTCCTGGACGCAGGGCGGCATCTGCTGTTGCGACGGCTGCTGCTGCTGCTGCTGCTGCTGCGGTGGCTGCGGCTGCGCCCTCGCTGCCGCGACAAGTGGCACCATGCAGAGGCTCAATATTGCTCGGCGCAATCTCATGAACCCGACCCCTCCTGGCAATGCCATTATACCGCTCTCGGAGGAGCTAATAACAACCCGAATGCGTCGGGAAGGCGGCAGTTGGGGATGGCTGGCGACAGGCCTCGCGAAGCCTTGCTCCAGCGCGTAAACCGATGCCGGCTGAGGCCTGCTACAGTTTGACCCATGCCGCGTTACGATTTTCGCACCCCCCGTCTTTTCGTCGAAGCACCGCTCAGCGAAGGCGGCGAGGTTGAGTTTGACCGGAACCAGACGAACTATCTCAAGAATGTATTGCGGCTCGGACGAGATGATGGGCTGCTGCTATTCAATGGCCGTGACGGCGAATGGCAGGCAAGTCTCACCTCGCCTGGAAAGCGGACGATGCTTGCGACGATCCGAACGCGGCTTCGCGCGCAGCCTCAGCCGGAGGACCTGCATTTCCTGTTCGCGCCGCTGAAACATGCGCGCCTCGACTACATGGTGCAAAAGGCCGTGGAGATGGGCGCCTCCCTCCTGCAACCGGTAATCACCCGGCATACCCAGGTCACACGGATTAATCTCGCCCGCATGCGCGCGAACGTCATTGAAGCTGCCGAGCAGTGCGGGATTCTGGCGGTGCCGCGGGTTGCAGATCCTCTATCCTTTGATCGGATCGCCCCGGAAGGCGATCGGCTGCTTATTTTCTGTGACGAATCCGCGGAGGTGAAAGATCCGATCGCGGCGTTAGAAGCCATCCATACCGTTCCGGGAACCCCGCTTGCCGTTTTGATCGGTCCAGAAGGCGGTTTTTCCGACGAGGAAAGGTCAGTCCTGCTCAATCATCCAAAGGTGGTACCGATTGCCTTGGGTCCCCGCATCCTGCGCGCGGATACCGCGGCGGTTGCGGCACTCGCACTGGTTCAGGCGGCATTGGGGGACTGGAAAAAGCCGATGGGATAACAGTCCTCGGCGGGCCCACTATGGCGCAAACGGCAGAAAATTGTGATACAAGCAAGCAAGGCTAAAGCTGTGGTAGGCTGGCGCGTAGCTTGGGGAGCTTCTCATGATCGGTGGATCTCGTTGGCTTGGGTCGCTTGTGGTTTATGGTTTGGTCGCGCTCGGCGCGGTCGCGCCGGCTGGCGCGGCGGGGTGGCTGGAAAAAAACATCTATCTGATCGGCCCGCGGTATGACGGTGTGTTGCCGCCATGTGAAGCCGCTTTGGGCACGATCGCTCATCGCTTTGCCCAGAAGGAGGGTCGTTTCTGGAACTCCGACCTGCAGATCCTTGGGTTCGACCGCGTGCGGGAGATCGCGTACCGACCTTGGGCACCGGAGACGATCCCACGTCGCTTCTGTACTGCGGTTGCGGCGGTGAGCGATGGCCGCAATCACACAGTGAATTATTCGATCGGCGAGGATACCGGCATCGTCGGAATGTTCTGGGG
>JBKPLN010000653.1:0-7265 GCA_046731635.1 Pseudomonadota bacterium
GATTTGCGTCCAAGCCGATCTCGCCCGGCGATTGGGTGCACGAGCAAAATGTCGCCCTGCGTGATTTCGCCCGCGACTACAGATTCGCCGAAGCCGCAAGAAACGACGAGATCCTGCCGCCGGAGCTGCGCGCGACATTCGAAGGGTATCCGCGGCCCAACGGCAAAACCGGCACACGCAACTGTATCGGCATTCTCACCTCGGTGAACTGCTCGGCTTCGGTCGCCAAATTCATTGCCGAAGAAGTCAATCGATCAGGAATTCTCAACGACCATCCGGAAATCGACGGTGCGGTCGCGTTTGTCCATGGCAGCGGCTGTGGCATGGCGGCCTATGGCGAGGGTTGGGACCTGTTGCGGCGCACGCAATGGGGTTACGCGACCCATCCGGCGCTGCATTGATGGTGGGACTTGGCTGCGAGGTGTTTCAGATCGATCGCATGAAAGAAGAGTATGGAATGGTCGAGGGTGACCACTTCCAGACCATGACCATTCAGGCGACGGGCGGAACGAAAAAAACCGTCGACCAGGGCGTACAGCGCATCAAGGAGATGCTGCCGGTTGCCACGCGCGCCCGGCGGGAAACGCGCCCGGCTTCCGAGATCGTGCTGGCGCTGCAATGCGGCGGCTCCGACGGCTATTCCGGCATCACCGCAAATCCGGCCCTGGGTGCTGCGGTTGATCTCCTGGTGAAGAATGGCGGCACGGCCGTGCTTTCGGAAACGCCGGAAATCTACGGGGCCGAGCATCTGCTCACGCGACGCGCCGTCAATCGCGCCGTCGGCGAAAAACTGGTCGAGCGGATTCGCTGGTGGGAGGACTACACAAAAAGAAATGGCGGCGAGATGAACAACAATCCCGCGCCGGGAACAAGGTTGGTGGGCTCACCACCATCCTCGAGAAATCATTGGGGGCTGCGGCCAAGGGCGGCACGACCACGTTGCGCGCGGTCTATGAATATGCCGAGCCGGTCAAGGAAAAAGGCTTCGTATTCATGGATACGCCCGGATACGACCCCGTCGCCGCGACCGGCCAGGTTGCCGGCGGCTGCAATGTCATGTGCTTCACCACTGGACGCGGCTCTGCGTTCGGCTGCAAGCCTACGCCTTCGATCAAGCTTGCTACCAATACCGAGATGTACCGGCGCATGACCGACGACATGGATATCAACTGTGGCGATGTGCTGGACGGCATCTCGATCGAGGCGAAGGGACAGGAAATATTCGAGAAAATGCTCGAGGTCGCTTCAGGCCGGCACACGAAATCCGAAGACCTCGGCTACGGCGAACTCGAATTCGTGCCATGGCAAATCGGGGCAGTTATGTAATTTCCGTACCTGACACGCGTGGTCATCCTGCTCAACGAGGCGGAAACTCCAGCGTGCACCGGAGCCCGTTCGCATCAAATTGCAGGAGCGCGCTTCCTCCGATCTGAGCCGGGAATCCTTTCTCGATCAGCGTCGATCCGAAGCCGGCACGCTGAGGCTTTTCGACAGCAGGCCCACCAGACTCGCGCCAATACAACTCCACTCTCTCGAGGGGCTTGATCAACCAGTCCGCGATAACCCGGCCGTTGGGCACAGAAAGCGCTCCATACTTCGAGGCATTGGTCGCGAGCTCATGGAGAGTCATCGACAGCATCACCACCGAGCGCGCCGACATCTGAACGGACGGGCCGGTTACGCGAATGCGGTCGGGATCCGCGCTCGCAAACGGCTCCAGCGTAGCGTCGATGACTTCCTTTATGTCAGCGCCCTCCCATTTCTTGGCGCTCAGCACGTCGTAAGTGCGGCCAAGCGAGCCCAGCCGCCCATCGAACTTGCTGCGCGCGATGGCGTCGGCGCTGCTTCGAAATGTCTGGGACGAAAGGGACTGGACGGTAGCCAGCGTATTCTTCACGCGATGATTGACTTCGTTGATCAGGAGCTCGTGCAAAGTTTCGGCGCGGGCAATCGTCGTTGCCATGCGGATCGCGAAAGCGAGTCCGATGGCGAGCATGCCTAGACCGATTGCTCCCGTGAGGACGAAGGTCCGGACGGCGGGCGCGGTCAGTGTCTTCTCTGCAATGCCCGCAGCCGGAATCCATCCGGTCAGTCCGGACCGAACAAATGCGGTGAGAAGGGGCACGCCTTCCAGCGACACCGTGCGGGCCTGCCCTTCCGGCGCACTGAACATGACGGCGAACAGGCTGGGAGACGCCTTCATGCCGATCGTGGTCTCCGGATTCGGCACGCGGGCAAAATTGACGCCCTTTCCGTCGAAAATTGAAATCGTCCAGTCATCGCTCGGCTTTTGCTGCTCGATGATGCGCTGAAAGATCTCAAGCGGCGGATCGAATGACAGGTCATGGACGACCTCGCCGCCGCGCAACACAGGGACCGTCACGGTCACGATCGGACGCTTCGAGACAGACCCGACAAAGAGCTCCGAAAAAGCCGGCTTGCCTGTCTTGAAAACCGCATCGCGGTCTTCGAGACTCGTGCGCGGCGGCAGAAGCACGCCGGGTTGCGTGCTGGAATTGAAAACCTGACGCCCCTCCCGATCGCCAACGATGATCGATGCGTGGCCGGGGAATTGCGCCAGAAATCCCTGCACCCTGCCACGGAAGGCGTCGAAATCGCCGCGCGCCAGCGAGTCCGAGCCGGCGAGAACGGTGAGGCCGGAAACAATGCCCTGCATCTCGCGATCGAGAACTTGTTGAATGCTGCGCGTCACCTGCAGCACGCGACCGAAAGCGTCTTGCTGGTCCTGTCGGTAATGCTGATAGACAGTGGCCGCGGAAAATCCGATCAGCGGTAAAGTTGTGCCGGCAACCAATATCGCGAGCCGCAACGGAAGCGACAACTTGCGGCGCATGAATGCTGGCTAAGCCTCTGGGACACTCCAATGTCTAGCATACTGCCTTGCGCGAGCAAGCAAACCGACCCGAACTTCGAATATCAATTGATGTGCGACGCTCATGCCCTTGCCCGCAACACCGATTCAATCGAAACCCGCGACCAGGTCGCCGTGCGTTCGCGGAATGCAACATATGATGCATGGACCTTGCCGGTCATCGCGCTGCGCCCCGCCAGCTCGCCAAGGACATCGTTTGCCTGCTTGCGCGCCGCGGTGATCAGGTCCTCGGGGAATACCGCCAGCTTGACCTTGTGCTCGTTCACAAGTGCTTCAAGCGCGGTGGCGTTCAGCCGCTCCATCTCGGCGAGCGCGTAATTCGCCTCGGTCGCGCAGGCATGGGCAACCACGGCCTTGAGTTCGTCGGACAGCGCGTTCCAGGCCTTGAGCGCAATGATGCATTCTCCGGTGCCGTTCGGCTTGTTGAACCCGGGGTAGTAATAGAATGGCGCCACGCGATAGAGTCCAAGCGCGATGTCCGTTCCGGGGCCGACGAATTCCGCGCCGTCGATCACGCCCGATTGCAGGCTTACCAGTATCTCGGCCGGCGGAGTCGTCTGCGGCGTGACGCCGAGCCGTCGATAAACTTCGCCGCCGAGGCCAAGCGTCCGCAGCTTGAGGCCACGCAGATCGGCAAGACTTTTCACTTCGCGGCGGAACCACCCGCCCATGCAGACGCCGGTGTTGCCGCCCATGAAGGGCTTCACGCCGAACGGAGCATAAAGCTCGTCCCACAATCCCTGTCCGCCGCCGGCTTCGATCCAGGCCACGTGCTCGCCGGGCGTAAGCCCGAACGGCACCGTCGTGAAGAACGATGCCGCCGGCATCTTGCCCTGCCAGTAGAACGAAGCTGTATGTCCCATGTCCGCGACGCCGTTGCCGACGGCATCCAGCACCTCGAACGCCGGGACCATTTCTCCCGCCGCATGCACGGTAATGTCGAGCCTGCCGCCGGAAAGCGACCGGATCCGCTCGGCGACGCGTTCCGCCGACATGCCTGGGCCGGGCAGCCGCCGCGGCCAGGAGGTGACCATGCGCCACTTCTGCGTCTGGGCGCGCGCGATCGCCGGCGCAGCCAGAAGACCCGCGGCGGTGGCACCGATGGTGAAGTTTCGTCGGGTCGTCATGACGTTCTCCATGTCGCGTGAAAATGATGCAGAGGCCCGTGACCGTGGCCGATCTTCAGCTTGTCAGCAGCGGCAATCGCGGCGGTGACATACTCTTTTGCGTCTTGAGCGGCGGCGCTGAGATCGAGTCCCTTCGCAAGGCCGGCGGCGATTGCCGAGGACAGCGTGCAGCCGGTGCCGTGCAGGTTCGATGTGGCGACACGCCTGGCTGACAGGCGCACGACCTCGCCCTGCCCTATCAGCAGATCGAGGCTTTGATCGCCACTGCCGTGACCGCCCTTGATCAGCACGTTGCGGGCGCCGAGCGCCAGAAGCTCGCGCGCCTGAACTTCCATTTCCCGCTCGTTGCGGGCAACCGATGCGCCTGTGAGGGCCGCCGCCTCCGGAAGATTGGGCGTGACGACCAGGGCGCGCGGAATGAGCAGTTTTCTCAACGCCTCGACCGCTTCCGGGACCAGCAGGCGGTCGCCGGAGGTCGCGACCATCACCGGATCGAGCACAATGTTCTTCGCATGATGCGCGGCGAGGCCCTGCGCGACCGCTTCGATGGTCGCGGCCTGCGACAGCATGCCGATTTTCACCGCCCCGACATCGAGATCGGAAAACACCGCATCGATCTGCGCCCGGATAAAATCGGCCGGGACATCGTGGATGGCGCGCACGCCCCGGGTGTTCTGTGCGGTCAGCGCGGTGATGACCGAAGCTCCATAGACGCCGAGCGCCGCGAAAGTCTTGAGATCGGCCTGGATGCCCGCGCCGCCGCTCGAATCCGAGCCCGCAATGGTGACGGCGATCGCGGTCATGGCAGGTCTCGGCGCGCAAGCGCGTCATCGACGACCGCACGCAAATTCTGCGCCGCGGCCGCCGGATCCGGCGCAAGCGAGAGCGCCGATATCACCGCGACTCCATCGGCGCCCGCGGCAATGACGTCCGCTGCATTGCCGGAATTGATGCCCGCAATGGCGCAGATCGGGAATTTCGGCTGTCGCGCGCGGATGACGTCCACGATGGCGCGCAGACCGTTGATGCCGATCGGGGGGTCGGTGTTGTCCTTCGATGTCGTTCCGTATACGCCTCCGATCGCAACATAGTTGAGAAGATCGAGGGGAGCGGTCCTCGCCTGCTCCACGGTCTTGATGCTCAGGCCAATGATCGCGGCACGGCCCAGCAGCAGTCGCGCGTCGTCTGGCGCCATGTCGTCCTGCCCGATGTGGACGCCATCGGCTTCCGCTGCGAGCGCAACGTCGACGCGATCATTGACAATCAGGGGCACGCCATGTGGCTCGAGGACGGACCGCAAGGCGCGCGCCTCCTCGGTCAATACGCGCGTCGAACCTTGCTTGTCGCGCAGCTGCACAAGCGTTGCGCTGCCCGCGACGCGCCGCGCAAGATCGGAGAGCGCGTGCCCGCCGGCAGCTGCCGGGTCAACAAGAGCGTAGAGCCGCAGGTCGACGCGCATCAGCTGATCCTCTCGCGCGCGATGAACGTCGCAGCATCGAGGCCATGCAGCGCATCGATGATTGCCACTGCGAAACTGCCCGGACCGCTTGATCGCTCGGCCGCAAGCTCGCCGGCGACGCCAATGATTGCCAGGCCCGCAATCGCGGCTCGAAACGTGTCTGCTTCAACTGCGAGACATGCCGCGAGCACGGCCGAGCCCGCGCAGCCCATGGCGGTGACCTTGGACATCAAGGGGTGACCATTGGAGATGCCCGCAATTCGTTGTCCGTCGGTGATGAGATCGGTTTCTCCCGACACGGCGAGGACAATGCGGTTTGAGCGTGCGTAGGACAGTGTTGAATCGCGAGACGGCACGGCGTCGGCGAGCGCTGAGAATTCGGCATGGTTCATGCGAACTACGGCTGGCCGGCGCGCAATCAGCTCGCGCGCGAACGCCGCGCGGGGCTCGGAGCGGTCGACGAAGACGGGATCAAGCACCCAGGGCACTTTATTTGTCGTTGCCGCTTGCAGGGCGATTGCCGTCGCCTCGCGCCGTTCCGCGTCGAAGGTGCCGAGATTGACCAGAAGCGCCTGCGCGCTGGCAACGAAAGAGGCAATTTCCTCGGCCGACAGCGTCATCGACGGCACACAGCCCGCCGCCAAGAGCGCGTTGGCGGTGAAACTCTGCGCAACAGCATTCGTAATGCAATGGACGCGCGGCGCGCGGGCACGCAGACGCACAAGGATGTCGGACGTAGCTTGCGCGGCGTCATCGCGCGATGCGGCTTGCGGGTGACGCATCTCTTCTCCCTCCGCCGGCATGACCCGGATCAGGTTCGTTGGGTTGGCTTTTGCCTCTCAGCCCGGCGAGCGGCCGGACACCCCACGAGATTGCTATTCAGATAGGTAATCCGCGCGCAGTCCCAAGGCAATAGCTGACGCCGTCGCAGCAGCTCCGTCATCCGATGCGCGCCCGCTTGCCAGCAACCCACGTTTTTGCTGGATTGCATTGGGCCCTTCTCCGTTCGTCCCCGCGAAAGCGGGGACCCTACCGCGTGAATCGCAGACGCTGCGATCATGCTCTGGATTCCCGCTTGCGGGGGAATGAACGGTTGTAAGGCCATGCAATTGAATAGGCCTTCGGAGTGCCTGATGACCCCATTTTTCGTTCAGATCAAATGCGAGCTCGGAAAGTCCTACCAGGTGGCCAATGCCCTGGCCGAAGCGGAGATTGCATCCGAGATCTATTCGACCGCCGGCGACTACGATCTGCTGGTGAAATTCTACGTCGACAGCGGCACGGACATCGGTCACTTCGTGAACGAGAAGGTGCAATGCATCCCCGGCATCAAGGACACGCACACCATCATCACTTTCAAGGCGTTTCAGGCCTGACCGCCCAGCCTTAATAGCTGTTCACTCAAGCGGCCTGCGGCGGCCCCTCCGCCTCGCGCGCCCGCTTGAGACCGAGCTGACGTTCGCGCCAGATGACGAATAACCCCGCGGCGGTGACAATCGCGGCGCCGAGGTATACCAGCTTGTCCGGCAACTCTCCGAACAGCCAATAGCCGAGCAGCAGCGCCCAGAGCATCGCGCTGTAGTCGAATTGCGCCACCACCGAAGCCGGGGCGTAACGGTAACTTTCAGTCAGGAAGATATGGGCAAGACCGCCAAGAATGCCGAGCGCGATGAGGGCGACCAGCTCCCGGTCTGTCGGCGAGTGCCAGGCGAACGGCAGGGTCAGCGCGCCGGCAATGGCGCAGATCAGAGAAAAATAGAAGACAATCGATGACGTTGTCTCGGTT
>JBKPLN010000654.1:0-4178 GCA_046731635.1 Pseudomonadota bacterium
CCGCCGGACAACGTGGACGCCTGCGCGCCCGCCTTCTCGCGCAGCATCGGAAAGCGCTGCATGATTTTGTCCATCCGGGCCGGCAGGCTCGCCTGGTCGGACAAGGCGACACCGCCAAGCTCCAGATTGTGTTGAACGCTCAGTTCCGGAAAGATATTGCGGCCTTGCGGAATGTAGGCGATGCCGGCGTCAAGGACCTGCCGGGGCGTGAAATTCGTCGTGTCGCTGCCATCAAATGAAATCGTTCCACTGCGCACCGGCAACAGTCCGAAAATAGTCTTGAACATTGTCGACTTGCCGGCGCCGTTGGGACCGATCACGGTCGTGATCGCAGCCCGACGAACACGCGCGGTTGTCCCGTTCAGGATCGTCATCTTGCCGTAGCCGGCGAAGACGCTGTCGAGGACAAGTAATGCTTCCGAGTTCATTTCAGTGTCCCAGATAGGCCTCGATGACCAGCGGATTGCGCCGTATGTCATGTGGCGCGCCTTCGGCAATAATGCGTCCTTCAGCCAGGACGAGCACGCGCGTGCACAAGGCCATGACGAATTCCATCTGGTGCTCGATGACGACAAACGTCGCCTTGCGCTCAGCGTGATAGGTCTGAAGCCTCTCGCGCAAGTTTCCGAGCATGGTGAGGTTCACGCCCCCCGCCGGCTCATCGAGCAGGACAAGGCGTGGCCCGGCCATAAAGGCCATGGCGGCATCGAGCAGTTTTTGCTGCCCGTAGCTCAGCGAGCCCGCCTGTTCTTCCGCGAGATGCGACAGGCGAAAGAACTCAATCATCTTTTCGGCAGGGCCACCGAGGCCCGCATCCGATCGCCCGAACAGGCGCGACGCCATCGAGCCCTGATGTTCCTGGCCGGCAAGAATGAGATTGTCGCGCACCGATAGCTGAGGGAAGACCTGCAGCAATTGAAACGTCCGGCTTACGCCAAGACGATTGAGATCGCAGGGCCGCATTCCGGTCGTGGGCTTGCCGTCGATCCGGACTTCGCCCGCGGTCGGCCGCAGCTGGCCGAGAACGCAGTTGAACAGCGTGGACTTTCCAGATCCGTTCGGCCCGATAATCCCGAGAATTTCCCCGTCACGGACCTCGAATGACACGCCGTCGACGGCGGTGATGCCGCCGAAAGTCTTGCGAAGATTCGAGACGGCAAGCACCGAAGTCATGGCCCGGCGCCTTCCGCAAGAGTTGATGTCGCGGGCTCTTTGCGCCGGCCGACCAATGCGATGCGCGCGCGCTCAACAAGGCCGAGCACCCCGGATGGGCAGAACGCCATCATGACCATGATCGCGGCCGCATACAGGAGGAGGTAATAGCCCTGCGTGATGCGAAGCCATTCCGGCAGCAGCACCGCGATCAGCGCGCCCACAAACGGCCCGAAGAAATAACCGCTGCCGCCGACAATCACCATCAGCAGCAGGTTGAATGACAGGCCGAGCGCAAATGAGTTCGGCTCGATGAATTGGACCAGCGGAGCATGCAGCGCGCCCGAAAGGCCGCCGAGGCTCGAACCGATGGCAAATGCCATCAAGGTATATCGTCGCGTGTCCAGGCCGAGCGACAACGCGCGGATCGGATTTTCGCGCAGGGCAACAAAAGCCCGGCCCCAGGGCGAGCGAAGCATCCACCAGATTGCAAACGAAAGCACGGCAAGAACGCCGAGACAGAGGAAATAGAAATCGCGCGCCCCGGTCGTTTTCCATCCGAACAGTGTCGGACGCGGGGTTCCGGTAATTCCATAAATCCCGTTGGTCAGCCATTCCTCGTTGCGCAGCACAAGAAACACGAGGGTCGTGAAAGCCAGCGTGACAAAGGCGAGGTAGTGGTGCTGCACGCGCAGCGCCGGATAGCCGAGAAGCCAACCGACGGCAAAGCACAGCAGGCCCGCCGCAAAAAATGCAATGAAGAATGGCACGCCTAATGGCGTCAGCAGCGCAACCGTATAGGCGCCTATTCCGACGAAAGCGCCCTGCGCCAGCGAAATCTGCCCGGCGTAGCCGAGCGTCAGGTTCAGGCCGATGGCCGCAATCGTGAACACCACCCAGGTTGAAATCAGGAAAATGCCAAACGGCTTGAGAAAGAACGGCGCCGCGATTGCAGCAATCGCAGCGAGGCCAACAATTATGGCGCCCATGCGCGTCATACCGTGCGCTCCTCGAGCCGACCCAGCAGGCCCTGAGGTCGAAACAGGATGACGATGATGAGAATGATCAGCGGAAAGGCGCCTCGATATTGCGAAGAGATGTAGGCGGCCGACAGATTATCGAGCACGCCAAGAATAACGCCGCCGAGAATGGCGCCGCGGACCTGATTGAATCCGCCGATGATCGCGGCAATGAACGCGGCCATGCCGAGCGTCTCGCCATTGGTGAATTTGGCGAGGTAGATCGGGCTCACCAGGATCGACGCGATGGCAACAAGCACTGCGTTCAGCAGAAACGTGTAGAACACCATCTGCCGCACGGGGATGCCCAGAATGCGCGCCAAGGTCGGATTCTGCGCGGTCGCCTGCATTTGGCGTCCGACCCGTGTCTTGTTGAGCAGGAGGTTCAAAGCAACCACGGTGAGGATGGCGATCGCCAGCACGACCAGGCTCTGGGTCGAGATAACGGCCTCGAAAATATGAACATCGGTCGGCGGCACGAGCGCGGGAAACGGTTGCGCCTGGGAGCTGTAAAAGTCCTTGGCGCTTTCCTTGAGGAAGAGTGACAGCGCGATGGTCGAAATGACCAGCGGCAGCACCCCGTATTTCAGCATCGGATCGACGATAACGACCTTGAACAGCAGCCCGAGGATGACGATCGACAGCGCAATGCCGATCAGCGCCGCCAGCCAGAACGGCGCGCCGACATTCATCGCGGCCAGGACGAAAAAGGCAGGCAGCATGACGAACTCGCCCTGGGCGAAATTGATCGTCTGGGAGGTCTGCCAGAGCAGCGTGAATCCCACTGCAATCAGCGCGTAAATCGCGCCGGTCGCGAGGCCGGATACCAACAACTGAATAAAGGAGGCCATTGCCGCGGGCCTTTAACTTCCGCCCGGTCACGTTGACCGGGCGGAAGAAACTCTGTGACGTGATTACTTGCCGAGCTTCGGCAAGGTTTCGACGATCTTCTGCTTGCCGTCGATGACCTCGCCTAAAAAGCTGATGCGGTCGACGTCGCCGTTCTTGTCCCAGGTGGCCTCCATCAGGATGCCCGGTTCGTCCTTGGGCGAAATGGTGATGCCGTGCGCGGCTTCGGCAAAGGCCTTGCTGTCGAATTTGCCGATCTTCTCGGTTACGTGCTTGATGAAGTAGACGCCGGTATAGCCTTTGATGCCGTTGTGATCGCAAGCGTAGTTGTATCGCTTCTTGAATCGCTCTGCGAACTCCTGCACTGCCGGGATCGGCGCATCAATGGTGAGGCCTACGTGGCCGCGCACGCCATTGGCCGCGCCGCCGGCAAGATCGATCACCTTCTGGCCGAGCAATGTGGTCTCGCCGATCAGAGGCTTGTTAAGACCCTGCTTCCTCGCTTCGCGCAGGAAGCGCGCGCTCTCTTCTTCGTTGAGGTAGACGAAGATTGCATCGGCATTGGCGCTCTTGAGCTTGACCACGTCGGCGGAAAAGTCCGCCTGGCCGGACTCGGTGGAAATGTCGGCGACAACCTTGATGTTGCGGGCATTCATTTCCTTGTTAAAGTTGTCGCGACCTCCTTTGCCGAAGTCGTTATTCACCCACAGCACGCCGACGGTCTTGGCCTTGATGCCGTCGCGCATGTAGTTGGCGATCTTCGGCATGCTGAACTGCTGCCCGAATGAGGTCCGGAAAACGTAAGGATTGCCCTTCTGGGTGATTGCCGCAGCTTCACCGCCCACAATTTCGGGGATTTCCGCCTGCTGGGTCAGCAGCATGTCGACGAGGACAGAACCAGAGAAGACAGGACCGATAATCACGTAGGGTTTGTTGTCGAGCACCTTCTGCATTTGCGCGCGCGAGATGCCGGCATCGCTCTGCGTATCGAGCAAGGGCGTATCGATCTTTTTCCCCAGAATGCCGCCCTTTGCATTGATCTCGTCGATGGCCATCAGCATGCCGTCGCGGAAGTTGGTTCCTGATACCGCTCCGGCGCCAGACAGTTCGAGGACTGTCTCTTATACACATCTCCGAGCCCACGAGACGAACAATTCC
>JBKPLN010000655.1:0-13251 GCA_046731635.1 Pseudomonadota bacterium
CTTCCAGGATGGAAGGCGCATTTTTCAGCGAACGCCAGGCCGCAATTGCATCGCCGCCTTTGACGATTTTCGCCTGTCCCTTGCCATCGTAACCGAGCTGGCGCGTCTTGAGCACCGCCGGCAAGCCGACCGCCTTGATAGCTTCCTCCAGCTGCGTCGCGCTATGGACCGGGGCAAAGGGGGCGGTCGCGATCTTCAGGCCGCTGATGAAATTCTTTTCGATAAGACGATCCTGCGTGGTTTCGAGCACCTGCGGATCGGGCAGCACCGGTCTTCGCCCGGCAAGAAATGCAGCGGTCTTCGCCGGAACATTCTCGAATTCGTAGGTGATGACATCGACTGTGGTGGCGAAACGGCCAAGAGCTGTTTCGTCCTCATATTCGGCGTATGTCCCAGCGTGCACCACATCGAAAGCACACGAGTCTTTTTCGGGCGAAAAAACGTGGCAACGCAATCCCAGAGGCGCCGCGGCAAGTGCAAGCATCCGCGCGAGTTGACCGCCGCCGAGAATGCCGATTGTCGCGCCGGGCTTCAGCACGTCAATACGCTGATAAAGACCACCTTTCGTCCGTTCATCCCCGCGCAAGTGGGGATCCAGAAAACGAAACGACGTTGGCCATAGGTTCCCGCCATGGCGGGAATGAACGGGCTGGCGGCACGGCACAAATTGGACATGCTCAATCTTTCGGTCGCTTGGCGACGGATCTGGTCTGTTGCGCACGCCAGCCGTCCAGCCGTTTGGCGGTCTTGGCGTCCGACAGCGCGAGAACGGCGGCCGCGAGCAGCGCCGCGTTGATCGCTCCTGGCTTGCCGATGGCGAGAGTGCCCACAGGAATGCCACCCGGCATCTGCATGATCGACAGGAGCGAGTCCGCACCTTCCAGGGCGTGGGTGTTCATCGGCACGCCAAAGACCGGCAGGGGGGTCATTGACGCGGTCATCCCCGGGAGATGGGCGGCGCCGCCGGCACCGGCGATAATCACCTTGAACCCGTTCTTGCGCGCGCTGCTGGCAAATTCGTACAGCCGCTTGGGCGTCCGGTGCGCCGAAACGATTCGTGCCTCATAACCGATTCGGAGGTCTTCGAGAGTCTTTGCGGCGTGCTTCATCGTGGCCCAGTCCGACTGGCTGCCCATGATGATCGCGACCGGTTTTGACGCCATTTTGCTCCCCGAAGCCGCAATACCCTGCGGAAGGAAGCGGCGGATTATAGGTTGAGGCTCCCCGCTGGCAAGGCGAAAGGGGTATTCTCTCGCGCAAGGTTAAGATTCGCCGAGGGGACATACATGGGTCTGCCACAAGCCGAAGCGCGCCCGCACGACGAGTTTCCGCCAGCAGCCTTGCTATTGGCGGAAATCGACCGGCTCAAGCGCGAGGTGGCGGTTGCGCGTGCGCGCATCGGGGAGCTGGAGGCGCGTGCCGACATCGATCCATTGCTGGACATTCTCAACCGCCGCGGCTTTGAACGCGAGCTCAAACGCGCGATCGCTTATGTGAAGCGCTACGGCACGCAGGCCGCGCTCATCTTCATTGATCTTGATAACTTCAAAGCGGTCAATGACCGCCACGGCCATGTCACCGGCGACGCGCTGCTAAAGGCGGTGACGCGTGAGCTATGCGCGCATGTGCGCGCGTCCGACGTGGTTGGTCGGATCGGTGGCGACGAGTTTGGCGTGGTGATCTGGTGGGTCGACGAGCCGGACGCGTCGGCGAAGGCGCGCGAGATCGAGAGCGTGATTGCAAGGGCCAGTATTTTGTACGGCCGGGTGCAGGTACGCGTCGGGGCGAGCGTGGGGGTGGCGCCCCTTCTGGCAGACGCCACGCCGGCCGAAATCATCGCCGCGGCAGACCGGGCGATGTATGCTCGAAAGCAGGATAAAAGCGGATAAAGCCGCATCCAGGCTGTGTCGCCGGGCTTCTAAGCAATGATATCAGGCGTCAGCTGGTCCTCGATGAGGCGGATCTTGTCGCGCAGGATGAGCTTTCGCTTCTTGAGCCGCTGTATCTGAATAAGGTCGGAGCCGGGTGAGGTAACCAGGGCTGTTATGGCCGCGTCCAGGTCGCGGTGTTCCTGCAGCAGGCGCGCCAGCTGCTCCCGCAACGCGCGTTCTTCTTCCTTGGTCATTGCCACCGCTGGTTTGTGCGCTTGCCGGCCGTCTCGGCAAAAGCGAAGCAATTATTACGTTTTCCACAAGGCCGTTCAAGCTTACGGAAAATCCACGACATTCAAAGGTTTGGGCCGGTTTGCCGCAAAACCACGATGGGTGTACCGTCGCACTTGTGGTGAGTCTGCGCTAGACTTAGATCGTGGAGAGCCACTGATTGAGGAGACATACTGGCATGTCGATGCAATCGCACCTTGCGGAATTGGAAAGACGACATCAGGCGCTCGAAGATGAAATCAGCGAATGCCTGACCCATCCCGCGGTCGATGACCTAAAAATCGTGGAACTCAAACGTCGGAAATTACAGGTGAAGGACGAGATCGAACGGCTGCGTCAAAACGGCCGGGCCAGCGTGCACTGACCGCTCGATCTCGGGCAAATCTTTGATCACGCCGAACTCGGGGCCTACCCGAGTTCGGCTATTATTTTTTTGCTGGAAACTTCGTCGTCCATTGGAGTTGAAACGGGGAAAGAACGCCATGTCCCGATTGGCCGCTGTCGTGATCTCGGCGGTTGCTCTCATCTTCGCCATGCCGGGAGCG
Source organism: Pseudomonadota bacterium (assembly GCA_046731635.1). GTDB lineage: Bacteria > Pseudomonadota > Alphaproteobacteria > Rhizobiales > Xanthobacteraceae > Pseudolabrys. The sequence continues at coordinate 2,708 of JBKPLN010000655.1, forward strand.
TCGGCCGGCGCAGATTATCCCGTGCGCCCCGTCACGCTGGTCGTACCTTATCCGCCGGGCGGAGGCGTCGATGCAATGGCACGCGTCGTCGCCGCCAAACTGTCAGACGCCTTGCGTCAACAGTTCATCGTTGAAAATCGCCCTGGCGCAGGCGGCACGATCGGCACCCGCGCGGTCGCCCAGGCCACGCCGGACGGCTATACACTGCTGCTCGGACATACCGGGACGATCTCGATCAATCCGAGTCTCTACACTCATGCCGGTTATGACCCGCGCAAGGATTTCGCGCCAATCGGTCTGGTCGCTTCGATGCCGGTGGCCCTGCTTGCACATCCTTCATTCCCGGCAAAATCAATCGGCGAATTCGTCGATATGGCCAGGAAAGCTCCCGGCAAGTTCAACCTCGGGACTTCGGCGGTAGGCACCGGGGGCTATATGTGCGCCGAACTGTTCAAGGCAGAAGCGGGCCTTGACGTTGCGATCATCCCTTACAAGGGCACGGCACCGGTCATGAACGATCTCCTGGGCGGGCATGTGCCGATCGCATTCGGCGTGCTGCCGCCGGCGCTCGGCAATATCCAGGCCGGCAAGCTGCGCGCCATTGCAGTCACCAGCAAGAAGCGTTTTTCGCTGTTGCCCGATGTGCCGACATTCGATGAATCGGGAATGCCCGGGTTCGAAGCCGTGCTGCACTATGGCTTGCTCGCGCCTGCGGGCACGCCGAAGGAGATCGTAGAGCGCCTGAGCGCGCAGCTGCGAAAACTTGCCGACCACGCCGAGGTGCAAAAACAGATTCACAGTGAAGGCGGAGACCCGTTGACCTCAACGGCAGCGGAATATGCGGCCGATATCGACCACGAGGAAAAGAAGTGGAGCGGTCTCGTGAAAAGGCTTGGGCTTAAAGTCGAGTAGTAGCGGATGCTGGAATCTTCTTTCCGTTTATTCCCGCGCAAGCGAGAATCCAGAAATTGGTCCCCGCTTGTCCGGGGACGAACGGCTTTCTTCTATGCTGCTTTGACCTTCATAGTTCTGGCGCTCGAGAGCGCGTCGGGTTTCCTCCGCGCGGACGACTACCCAAGCCGGCCCATCACACTGATCGTGCCATTCCCACCCGGCGGCAGCACGACAGTGATGGCGCGGATCGTAGCCGACAAAGTCTCGGCTGCGCTTGGCCAGCAGATTGTCGTGGAAAATCGGGGCGGCGCCGGCGGCACCATCGGGACCCGGTTTGCCGCAAAAGCTGTGCCTGATGGCTACACAATTTTGCTGAGCTACACGGCCACGCTTGCAATCGCGCCCGCGATGAACGCCAACGCCGGCTACGACCCGCGGAAAGAGTTGACGCCGATCGGCATGATCGGGTTTGCGCCCAATGTGCTTGTCGTCCATCCGTCGCTGCCGGTGCGCTCGATTGCCGAATTGATCGCATACGCGAAGGCAGCGCCGGCGCCGTTGCAATATGGCTCCCCCGGCGTCGGGACGGTCAACCATTTGGCCGGCGAATATCTCGCAAACGAAACCGGCATCAAGCTGCAACACGTGCCGTACAAGGGTAACGGCCCGGCCATGACCGATTTGCTGGGCGGACACATTCCGGTGATGTTCCTTCCGATTCCTGTTGCGGTCGGGAACGTAAAGGCCGGCAGCCTGCGCGCGCTTGCGATTACCAGCGCCAAGCGGTCGCCCCTGTTGCCGGATCTGCCTACGCTTGCCGAGAGCGGCGTGGCCGGCTTCGACGTGGCACTGCGGTACGGGCTGGCCGCTCCCGCCGGCACCCCGCCAACGGTGATCGCGCGCCTGAACAAGGAACTTAATGCTGCACTGGCCAGCGAGGATGTGAAAAACCGCCTCGCTACCGAGGGCGCCGAAGCTTTGCCAGGAACCCCTGAGGCCTATGCCGCAGATATCGAGACAGACGAAAAGAAATGGGGTGGGTTAGTGAGAAAACTCGGATTGAAGGGCGACTAGGAAAATGGCCGACGACGGGGTGCAAAAAATGTCGGTTGAAGGTAGAATAGCGTATCGCCGCCAAGCAGCCATATTGTGCTGCTCGGATTCCGGGGGACAAAAGCTTCCAGCGAGGCCGCAATGAAATTCCAAACTAAGTCACGCGCGTTCGTTGCTGCTGCCGCGATTGTCGCGGCGATGTATGCCGTGCCCGCTGCGCAAGCCTTCACGATTGAAAACCAGGGTGGTGGCGGCAGTGGCCAGGGCTTCCTGGACCTGGACAAGCCAGCAGCGCCGCCGGACCGTCAAGCACCTGTGTCCCGCTTCGGCAACGAAAACGGACAGACCACGCTCAAGCAGGGCAACACAAGCTTCCAGTTCGGTCAGCAGCGCTCGTTCGGCGAGCGATATAATTCCAATAACCTGTTCAATCCCTACGCTCGCGAAGGACGCTGAGCCGATCGCTAACGCTTCCGATTGAGGAAAGCCGCGAGGGCCTTTTGCGCCTCGGGCGAAGCCAGCCGCGTCTTGAAGGCTTCGACCTCCTCGTCGATGCGGGCGATGGTTTCCTCGACAGAACCGCGCATTAAACGGCGGGCGGCGATCACGCTCTCAGGCGGCAAACCGGCAATTTCACGCGCAATATTGAGAGCTTGCCCGTCGAGTTCAGCGGCGGGGACCACCGTATTGACGATCCCCGCGCTTCTGGCCTCCTCCGCCGTCAGGGGCTTGCCCATTACCAATAGCGAGAAGGCGCGGGCATGCCCCATCAGCCGCGGGGCGATGAGGCTCGAACCCGCCTCCGGCAGCAATCCGAGCGAGACGAACGGAGTCAGCAGCACCGCGGTGTCGCTTGCAATCACCTGGTCGCAATGAAGCAGCATGGTGGTTCCGACGCCCACAGCGGCGCCGCTGACGGCCGCGACGATCGGTTTTTCGCAACGGGCCAACGTATGCAGGAACCGGACGATCGGCTCACCGAGAGAGCCGCTTCTGGCCATAACGATGAAGTCGTTGAGATCGTTGCCGGCGCAAAAGACATCCTGAGTGCCCGCGATGATCAGGCATCTGACGCTATCCGCCTTGCCCGCATCCTCAATGGCGTTCGCCATCGCCTCATACATTGCAAGCGTTAGCGCGTTTTTCTTCTCCGGCCGGTTCATCCGGATCTTGCGCACCGGGCCTTCGTTGCTGATGAAAACGTCAGGCATTCATTGTTTCAGTGTCGAACAAATGAGTCAGAAATCGGGTGGCTTCAGGCGGCTCAACCACCAGCTGATGCATAACCGCAACCTGGGAGCATCGGCATGGCACGAGGCTATTATAGTACGATCTTCGAACAGTCCGCTGACGAGATCTGGAACGTAATCCGAGACTTCAACAACTATCCCGTCTGGGTCGATGGCGCGGGAGAAAGTGAAATCGAGGCCGGCAAATCGGGTGATGCAGTCGGTGCCGTGCGCAACGTTCTGTATCAGGGCAAAAGAATACGCCAAAAACTGCTCGCTATGTCCGATGTCGAGCGGTCGCAGACCTACGAATTTGCTGACGCAGGGACGATACCGGTGCAAAATTACCGGGCAACCCTGCGGCTCATGCCCGTCGTGGACGGCGACCGGACGTTCGTGGAGTGGTGGGCAACGTTCGATTGCGAGCCTGAGCGCCGCGAGGAGCAGGTTGGATTCTTCCGTGAGTCGTTTGCGAGATGGTTGGGCTCGTTGCGGCGGAAGCTCGATGCACAGAGTGCCGGCCGCTAGATCGCCTTCGCCATTTCGCGCAGCTTGAATTTCTGGATCTTGCCGGTGCTCGTCTTCGGAATTTCCGCGAACACCAGGTAACGTGGACATTTGTACGAAGCCAGATGCTGGCGGCACCACTGGATCAGCTCATCGGTGCTCGCCTTTGCATCTGGCTTCAATTCGACAAAGGCACAGGGCGTCTCGCCCCACTTGTCATCCGGTTTCGCGACTACGGCGGCGGCGGCAACGGCAGGGTGCTTGTACAAAGCGTCTTCGACCTCGATCGACGAGATATTCTCTCCGCCGGAGATGATGATGTCCTTGGAGCGGTCCTTGAGCTGGATGTAGCCGTCCGCATGCATCACGCCGAGGTCGCCGGTGTGAAACCAGCCGCCGACAAAGGCTTTTTCGGTTGAGGCTTTGTTTTTCAGATAGCCTTTCATGATGACATTGCCGCGCATCATAACCTCGCCGAGAGTCTCGCCATCGCGTGCAACAGGAATCATTGAGTCTGGCTCAAGCACGTCCAGCGATTCGAGCGCACCATAGCGCACGCCCTGCCGCGCCTTTCTCTCCGCTTGCTCGACAGGGCCGAGCGAGCTCCATTCGTTGTGCCAGTCGTTGACCACCGCGGGGCCATAGGATTCGGTCAGCCCGTAAAGATGCGTGACGTTAAAGCCCGCCTCTTTCATGGCTGCGAGCACTGCCTCGGGCGGCGGAGCCGCCGCGGTGAAGAACTCAACGACATGCGGCAGCGGCTTTTTTTCGTTCGCTGGCGCGTTGAGCAGCGTGGCCATCACGATGGGCGCCCCGCACAAGTGCGTCACCTTGTGCGTGGCGATCGCATCATACATCGCCGGCGCGCGCACGGCTCGCAGGCACACATGCGTGCCTGCAGCAACCGAGATCGACCACGGAAAGCACCAGCCGTTGCAGTGGAACATCGGCAGCGTCCACAGATACACGGGGTGCTTGGCCATGGAGCACGTGACGACATTTCCGACCGCGAGCAGATAGGCGCCGCGGTGATGATAAACGACCCCCTTTGGGTCTCCGGTGGTGCCGGACGTGTAATTGAGCGAAATTGCGTCCCATTCGTCGTCCGGCATCTTCCAGGCGTAAGCAGGATCGCCTTCCGCGACAAAGTCCTCGTATTCAATTTGGCCAATCCGCTCGCCCGCGCCCTGGTATTCCGGGTCATCGCAGTCGATCACTATCGGCTTGACTTTGCAGAGGCTGAGGGCCTGCTTCATGACCTTGGAATATTCGCGGTCGGTGATCACCACCTTTGCGTTTGCGTGATCAAGCGAGAAGGCGATGATCGGCGCGTCGAGGCGCGTGTTCAACGTGTTGAGCACAGCCTGGCACATCGGCACGCCGTAATGGCACTCAAGCATCGCTGGCGTGTTGGCAAGCAGAACCGAGACGGTATCGCCGCGCTTGATGCCGCGCTTTGCCAGCGCCGAGGCAAGCTGCCGTGCGCGCCCGTAGAAATCGGCATATGAGCGGCGCATCGATCCGTGGATGATTGCGGTATTGTCAGGGAAGACGGCAGCGGCGCGCTCAAGGAAACCAAGTGGCGTCAATGGCTGATAGTTGGCCCGATTGCGGTCGAGGTCGATATCGTAGGGCGATTTTGCCATCGGGTTAATCCCGCCGTCACGATACTATTGAACAGCGTAATGTGCCGATAGACAATCTGCCCAAGCGACCATGAACCGAGAACATCCGACGGGATTGGCGCAAGGCAATGCCCGTAGACTTTATCGCGAGCAATACGACCGACGGTGATACGTTGAAGCTCCATCGCGGTGACGACACAATAAGTGCAGGAGGAACGCCTATGGACGCCCGCACCAGCCGCTATCACGATGTTTATGCCCAATGGCAGCGCGATCCCGAGGCATTCTGGGCGGAAGCGGCTGCGGAAATCGAATGGTACGAAAAACCGAAGAAAATCTTCGATCCCTCCGCGGGCATTTACGGGCGATGGTTCGACGGAGCCACCTGCAACACCTGTTACAACGCGCTGGACCGCCACGTGCTCGCGGGGCGCAACGACCAGGCGGCGCTGATCTACGATTCGCCCGTCACCAATACGCTCAAGACGTTCACCTATGGGAGGATGTTGTCCGAAGTCCAGTTGCTCGGCGCAATGCTGCGCGACTTCGGTGTCCAAAAAGGTGACCGTGTCATCATCTACATGCCGATGGTGCCGGAGGCGGTCTTTGCCATGCTCGCCTGCGCACGCATCGGGGCGATCCATTCGGTGGTCTTCGGCGGCTTTGCGGCGAAAGAGCTCGCCACCCGGATCGACGATGCCAAGCCCAAGGTGATCCTCTCGGCCAGTTGCGGCATTGAAGGTCCGTCCCGCGTCATTCCGTACAAGCCGCTGCTTGACGAGGCGATCACAATCGCCAGGCACAAGCCGCAGGCCTGCATGATCCTGCAGCGTCCGCAGTGCGAGGCGCCGCTGGTTGCGGGCCGCGATCACGACTGGCGCACGGTGTGGGAGCACGCTGTCAACTACGCCAAGACCAGCGAATGCGTGCCCGTCGCCGCCACCGATCCGCTCTACATTCTGTACACGTCGGGGACGACAGGAATTCCGAAAGGCGTGGTGCGCGATAATGGCGGGCACATGGTTGCCCTCAGATGGTCGATGCAAAATCTTTATGGCATTTCACCCGGAGAAGTGTGGTGGTCGGGCTCCGACATAGGCTGGGTGGTTGGCCACTCCTACATTGTGTATGCGCCGCTGCTTCATGGTTGCACCTCGATCCTCTTTGAAGGCAAGCCGATCGGCACGCCTGATGCCGGCGCGTTCTGGCGGGTGATTTCGCAACATGGAGTGGTGTCGTTGTTCACGGCGCCCACCGCCTTCCGTGCAATCAAGAAGGAAGACCCCAAAGGCCTGCTGATCAAGAAATACGATCTCTCCAAATTCCGTACGCTGTTCCTCGCCGGCGAGCGCGCCGATCCGCCGACAATCCAGTGGGCGGAGGAAGTGCTCAATGTGCCGGTTCTCGATCATTGGTGGCAGACCGAAACGGGCTGGTGCATCGCCGGCAATCCGGTCGGCCTCGGTGCTCTACCCGTGCGCTACGGTTCAGCCTGTGTGCCAATGCCGGGCTACGCGATCGACATCGTGGACGAGGCGAACAAGGTGCAGCCCGCGAACAAGATCGGCTCGATCGTGGTGAAGCTGCCGCTGCCGCCCGCCTGTTTCCCCACGCTGTGGCAGCAAGACCAGCGATTCAAGGAAAGCTACCTCGCGGAATTTCCGGGTTACTACAAGACGGCTGATGCCGGCTACAAGGACGAGGACGGCTATATCTACGTGATGAGCCGGACCGACGACATTATCAACGTCGCCGGTCACAGGCTTTCGACCGGCGGCATGGAGGAGGTCTTGGCTGGCCACCCCGATGTTGCTGAATGCGCGGTCCTTGGCATCAAGGATGATCTGAAAGGCGAGGTGCCGTGCGGCTTCGTCGTGTTGAAGGCTGGCGTCAACCGGCCGCCTTCCGAGATCGAGAAGGAAATCGTCGCACTGGTGCGCGAGAAAATCGGTCCGGTTGCGGCGTTCAAGCTCGCGATAACCGTGGCGCGGCTGCCGAAGACGCGCTCGGGAAAAATCCTGCGCGGCACGATCAAGAAAATCGCCGACGGCGATCCGTGGACGATGCCGGCGACGATCGACGATCCGGCGATTCTGGATGAGATCGGTAGCGCGTTGAAGGGACACGGAGTGGGCGCCAAAACCTCCGTTTAGTGTGGCGGCCCTTCTTCGCATACTTCGACTCTGTCGGATCGTGTTCCAAAAAAATCTGCCCTCTATACCCGGTTGCGTCTCATGAGATCCGCGGAACTGCGTCCCGCCTTGGACGTTGCCCTCTGGGCGATCTTGCCCGGAACTGGAGGCGTTACAATGAAGCGCGCATTAATGGCGGCGAGCGTGCTAGCCGTGTTCGCAAGCACGCAGGCGCTCGCACAGACCGTTGGTGTCGGTCCCGCTGGAACTATCATCGTCGAGCCTGAACAACGCACTGTCATCAAAGAGTACGTTGTGAAGGAGCGAGTGGCACCCGTGAGGGTCAAAGAGAGAATTGCGGTCGGGGCGACATTGCCGGCTGATGTAGAATTGAGAGCAGTGCCTTCCACCTGGGGGCCAAAGCTCTCGAGATATCGCTACGTCTACACCGATGACCACGTGTACCTGGTTGAGCCATCGAATCGCACGGTCGTGCAAATCATCGATTGATAGACGACTGAATGCAAAAACGACGCGCGCTTTCGGCGCGCGTCGTTTTCTGTTTCGTGGATCGCGGAATGTGCTGAGAGATGCGTGCGAGGTCGGTCGCTAAATACCGTTCATGTTGATGCACCCTGCTATGCTGTGACCTCGTTTGCAGCCGCCCACCTTTCCCACACGGCGGCTTGAACGAAGTTTGTGACAAAACGATCACACCGAAGGTCAAAATAGCCCCGCGCCATACTTCGCTTCAATCCGGCCATGGTGCCGCCCCGATTGCCTGTCGGATTTTGGCAAACGGGGACCGCAGCATGTCGTTTGGTGGTTGTACTGTGAGTTCGTACAAGCATTTCGCATCCGCGCGTTTTTGTAATTTTGTCCGTTTTGCCCCCATCGCCGCCGCAACAATCGCGCTCGCGGGCTGCAATCAATACACCACCACCGCCGGCAACAAATCCGGCTTGCGCAATGCGAGCCGATATGTCGCGCCGGTGGAGTACGCGGAGCCGACTGTCGGCACCATCAGGCACGTGGCGGTGAGAAGGGTACGACACACCCCGATCAAGCGGCCGGTCGAAACACAGTTTGCGTCGCACGGAATAGCCAGTTTCTACTCTGACGAACAGCTGACCGCGAACGGCGAGAAGTTCAATCCGCGTGCGTTGACGGCGGCTCACAAGTCGCTGCCTTTCGGCACGCGCTTGCGCGTCACCAACGTCGCCAATGGCCGCTCCGTCACGGTTCGCATCAATGACCGCGGTCCCTATATGCCAGGCCGCGTTGTCGACGTGTCCTATTCTGCCGCAGAGTCTTTGGGAATTGTTGGAAAGGGAATAACGAAGGTCAAACTTGACGTTATCAACTAGGGACGGGGAGGCGAGCCGACCGCCTGAGCGCGCTGCGGGGACGACGCGCTCGGGCGGCGCTTCGCCGGGAACAAGTCCCAGCTTTTATTCCAGTGATAAGGAACAACTCTGCTGAGACATCATTGAAACGGTTGTATTGGCCCTGGCAGAGGAGATTTTGGTGCGTTCGCGCGTCATCCACCTCATCAATCCGAAAACCGATTCCCTCACCACACGTCCGCTCTATCTAAATCGGGCGCTCTACTCGCCACTTGCCGGATTGCTTGCCGTGGCGGCCTGCATTCCCCGGGATCAATACGAAGTGGTGCTGACGGACGAGAACATCGAGACCATCGATTTTGACCTGAAAGCGGATCTTGTCGGAATCTCCGCAATGACGAGCTACGTCAACCGCGGTTACGAGATTGCCGACCAGTTCCGCGCCAAGGGTATTCCCGTGGTCATGGGCGGGGTTCATCCAAGTTTCATGCCGCAAGAAGCGCTCAAGCATTCCGATGCTGTTGTCATTGGCGAAGTGGAACTCGTGATCGACAAATTGCTCGACGATCTCCGCGAGGGGCAAATGCGAGGAACGTACAAGTCCTGCAAATTGCACCCGATGGCCGGCCTGACGATGCCCCGGTACGATCTCCTGAAGAAGCATCGCTACGTCAACCGCACTTTCGTCCAGACTTCGCGCGGATGCCATCAAGGCTGCACGTTCTGCGCCGAGCCGCTTATGAACGGCCTCAGATTCCGTTACCGTCCCGTCGACGAAGTGATTCACGAGATGGAAAACTGCGGCTCGCGCACCATCTCGATCAACGACGCCGATTTTTTTGGCACGCCTGACCGACCGAAAGAGGTCATGCGCGCCCTGAAAGGCCGGAATATCCATTGGCAGGCCGGGGTGACGTCGAAGCTGGCGCAGGACGACCGCATGCTTGAGCTTGCGGCCGAAAGCGGCTGCACGCTCCTGAGCATCGGTTTTGAGTCAATTTCCCGCTCCACTCTCACAAGCGTGCACAAGCACGTTAACAGGCCCGAAACTTTCGCCGCGCTGGTCGAAAAGGTTCACTCCTACGGCATCATGGTATTTGGGCTGTTCATGTTCGGATTCGATGGCGACACGCTTTCGGTGTTCGATGACACGGTTAAATTCAATATCGACGCCAAATATGACGCCGTGGCCTATTCGACCCTGACGCCGTACCCCGGCACGCTGACCTGGTACGAGATGAAGAAAGCCAATCGCATCGTCTCTTTCGATTGGACGATGTACGACCAGGGGCATGTCGTCTATCATCCGGCGCAGATGTCGGGGGATGAACTTCGTATCGGGGTAGATAGTGCCTATCGAAATTTCTACGCAACCTCCTCAATCGCCAATCGGTTTCCGCTGAGCGGCAAGCGTCACCGCGCGCAATGGATGATCTATAACCTGTTCATGCGCAGAGGATCGCGGACTGAGAATATCCAATCGATCGCCGCGCCAACGGCGGAGCCAGACGTCGCTCCGATGCCGCCAATCCTGCCGATCAAGCGTGAATGGCGGGCTGCCGTTCTTGAGGCGGCAGGGCCTGGCCCACACCTGAACTAGCCTGCCGTGCTAGAGAGAGCCGTCGTCGATACTGTGCCGGAGTTTGATGGCCGCAAGGAATTCCTGGCGGGTTTTGAAGTTCGTGCGGAATACGCCCAGCATTCGGCTCGTGACCATCGTTACGTCGGGTCTGTGAACCCCCCGCGTTGTCATGCACT
>JBKPLN010000656.1:0-2142 GCA_046731635.1 Pseudomonadota bacterium
ACGCTGAGCCGTGTCCGGGTTCGCTTCTCTCGCATATGAGTGCCCTTGCGTCTCCCAGCACATTTATATGGTCGAGGTTCGTTGATGCAGTGCTTAGCGGGGCGGATGACCATGCGCGGGAAATTCATGCGCGCGTCGAGCGGTGGGCGCTCGATGAAGTGCCTCTTTCCGGTGAATTGGTCCGTCAAATTATCGAGTGGCTCTATCGTGAGAATCGTTTTTGCAGGGGCAATTTGAAAATCAGCAATAGGCTCATTGGTCCTGTTACGCTGACGACACCAACGCTTGCGGCGGTCAACGTTGACGATGACGTGGCCCCCATTGTTTCGGTCAAGCCGTTCGTCGATTCCATGCCGATAAAGGACGTCCGCATTGTTGAGATTGCGGGTGAAACAGGCGTGTGCTTCCAGCACCTAGGTATTTTGATTGGGCACAAGACCCAAGTCGCGGTTTGGCCGGAAATTGTTTCCTGGATGGACTCGCACGCTGATCCTCGCGCTCTAGCACGTTCTTGAATCCTACATGCGATGCTGCGGCGCAGGAGATCGCCGTGTGATCCTTCGGTCGACACAGAACCGGATTGGTTACCCCTGGAGCACGTAGATGCCTGGCGCGTCGGCGAGCACTTTGTACCCGGCGTCAGGGGCGGCTATGCGGGGCGGCGGCACCGGCTCACCCGATCGCATTTCGAGCCACGACACCCATTCTGGCCACCAAGAGCCTTCCTGGCGCGGGGCGGTAGCCACCCAAATATCCGGGTCCACATACTGATCAGTGGGACTTTTAGCCATGACCTGATAGCTGCGGTTTTTGTGGCCCGGCTCCGAAACAATACCGGCATTGTGGCCACCACTGGTGAGCAGGAACGTGATCTTGTTATCGGCCAAAAGGTGAATCTTATAAACGGAACGCCAGGGCGAGACGTGGTCGCGTGTCGTTCCGACAACGAACATTGGTGCCCGAATGTCAGTCAGCGCGATCGCTTTCCCATCAATAAGCCATCGACCCTCGGCCAAATCATTGTTGAGATATAGGTTACGCAAGTATTCTGAATGCATCCGATAAGGCATGTGTGTTGTGTCGACATTCCATGCCATAAGGTCGCTTATGGGCCTTCGTTCACCCATCAAGTAATCATGGAGAGTGCGAGACCAGATGAGATCACTCGAGCGTAAGAGTTGGAACGCACCGGCCATTTGGCTGCCATCAAGTAATCCTTGTTCCCACATCATGTCTTCGAGAAACGTAAGTTGGCTTTCATTGATGAACAGCATCATTTCGCCGGCTTCGTGAAAGTCTGTCTGGGCCGCGAACAAGGTAATGGACCGGAACCGTTCGTCACCGTCGCGCGCCATGGCGGCTGCTGCAATCGAAAGTAGGGTGCCTCCGATGCAGTAACCAACAGCGTGGATGGGCTTGTCGGGTACAACTGCAGTTACCACGTCTAGCGCAGCCATCACGCCGAGCGTGCGATAGTCGTCCATGCCGACGTCCCGATACTCAGGGTCAGGATTTTTCCACGAGATCATAAAAACAGTGAACCCCCGCTCGGTCAGATATTTCACCAGTGAATTTTGCGGTGACAAATCAAGAATGTAGTACTTCATGATCCAGGCGGGCACGATCAAGATTGGTTCCGGCCGAACCTGATCTGTCGCCGGCGCGTACTGGATTAATTCGATCAGACGATTGCGATAGATCACTTTGCCCGGCGTGACGGCGACGTCGCGCCCCACCTGAAATGCTTCGGTACCTACCGGTTTCTCGCCGCTAACGCTGCGCTGCCAATCTTGCAAAAGGTTCTGCGCACCGCGCACAAAATTCATACCGCCTTGGCGAAGCGTGTGCTGTTGCAGTTCGGGATTGGTTAGTAAAAAATTGGACGGTGCAAAAACGTCGAGTATCTGCCTTGCAGCAAACTCAATGGCATGCTCATGCTGTTTGGTGACGCCGCGCACACCTGTTGTGGCACTATGCCACCACTGCTGCTGCAGCAGAAAGCTCTGATAAATCAAATTATACGGCCACTGTTGCCAGGGCTCCCCAACGAAACGCCGATCCTGCGGTAAGGGGTGAATGGACGGTTCGGTCTCACTTGCTCGGGCCGCGCATTCCCTCGCGTGGTGTGCCAATCGCGCAAAT
>JBKPLN010000657.1:0-11894 GCA_046731635.1 Pseudomonadota bacterium
GGCTGGTGGTTGACGCGTTCGCGCGGTACCGCATCCAGGACGCGCTGCGCTTCTACCAGACGCTGGGCTCGATCGCCGGCGCCAATTCTCAGCTCTCAATTCTGCTCAATTCGGCTCTGCGCCGCGTGTTGGGCGAAGTCACATTCACGCACGTCGTGCGTGATCAACGCGCTGAGTTGATGGCGCGCATTCGCGAACTGGTTGACCGCGAAGCGACTGCCTATGGCATCCAGGTAGTGGACGTGCGCATCCGTCGCGCGGACCTGCCGGAGCAAAACAGTCAAGCCGTCTACCAGCGCATGCAGACCGAGCGGCAGCGCGAGGCGGCGGAATTCCGTGCGCAGGGCGCGCAACGCGCGCAGGAGATCCGCTCGCGTGCCGATCGCGAAGTGACAGTGCTGGTGGCGGAGGCGACATCGAAATCGGAGCAGATTCGCGGCGAGGGCGATGCGACGCGCAATCAAATCTTTGCCGATGCCTTCAACCAGGACCAGGATTTCTTCGCGTTCTATCGTTCGATGCAGGCCTACGAGCACGGCCTGAGAAGCAACGACACGCGGATGCTGCTCACGCCCGAGTCGAATTTTTTCCGCTATTTCACCGATCCTTCCGGCAAGCTGCGGGAAAAGACAACGCCACCGTCCGCCCCGGCGCCAACCCGATAGCAAACGCGCGAGTCGCATGTCCGACTTTCTGGCCGCGCTCGGATTGGTGTTTGTCATCGAAGGCCTGATCTTCGCCGCGTTTCCGGAGGCCGCCAAACGGGCCATGACCAGCGTATTGGAAACGCCGGATGTCTCGGTCCGGTTGATCGGGGTTGGTTCTGCGGTCGTCGGACTGATCATTGTCTGGCTCGCCAGAGGATGAAGTATTGGGCTTCCCGTGGTATTGATCGGGATGCCCTTGAAACGCCTCGAAGTCGGGGCCACTCTCATCGAAAGCTTACCCCCAGGAGAATCGACGCCAATGGGCGCATACGTCATCCGCTCCAGAACCTCGGCCGGCCGCGCTGGCCTGGCGATTTTAACTGCTGCTGCCATAGCTTGGCCGGCACTGACCGGTCCGGCTGCGGCCCGTGGACCGGACGGCATCGCGGACGTGGCCGAACAGGTCATAGACGCCGTGGTCAACGTGTCGACCAAGCAATCCGTCGATTTGCGCAGTGGCGCGATGCCTCAATTGCCGCCAGGTTCGCCATTCGAGGAGTTCTTTGAAGAATTCTTCAAGAACCGGCGTGGCCAGCCGGGCCAGCCGGGGCAGAAGGGCGAAAACAACCAGAACGGGCAGAACAATCAGTCGCCGATGCCGCGGCGCGTCAACTCGTTGGGTTCGGGCTTCATCGTCGATCCGGCCGGCCTGGTGGTGACCAACAATCACGTCATTGCCGATGCCGACGAGGTCAACGTCATTCTGAATGATGGAAGCACGTTGAAGGCTGAGGTTGTCGGCCGCGATCAGAGGACCGATCTCGCGCTGCTCAGGGTCAAGCCGACCAAGCCGCTCAAGGCCGTGAAGTTCGGGGACAGCGACACGTTGCGGCTCGGCGAATGGGTGATCGCCATCGGTAATCCGTTCAGCCTTGGCGGGTCGGTCACCGCCGGGATCGTCTCGGCCCGCAATCGGGACATCCAGTCCGGCCCGTACGACAATTACATCCAGACCGACGCCGCCATCAATCGCGGCAATTCCGGAGGGCCATTGTTCAATCTCAATGGCGAAGTGATCGGCGTAAACACGGCGATCATCTCGCCGTCAGGCGGCTCGATCGGGATCGGCTTTGCCGTCCCGTCAAAGACAGCGCTGCCCGTGATCGACCAGTTGCGCGAGTTCAGGGAAGTGCGCCGCGGCTGGCTCGGCGTGCGCATCCAGCAGGTGAGCGATGAAATTGCGGAGAGCCTCAGCGTCAAGCCGGCGCGCGGCGCTCTCGTTGCCGGCATCGACGAAAAGGGACCGGCCAAGCCCGCCGGCATCGAGCCGGGCGACGTCATCGTCAAGTTCGACGGCAAGGACGTGAAAGAAATGCGCGACCTGCCCAAGATCGTTGCCGACACGCCGGTCGGCAAGGATGTCGAGGTGGTGGTCATCCGCAAGGGCAAGGAAGAGACAAAGTCCGTCAAGCTCGGCCGCCTTGAGGACGAGAAGAAGCAGGCGGCGGTCACCGACAAGAAGGATTCGACGCCGGAGGAAAAGCCCGTCGTCAAGAAGGCGCTCGGATTGGATCTTGCGAACCTCACCGATGAGCTGCGCAAGAAGCACAACATCAAGGACAAGGTGAAAGGCGTGCTGATCACCGGGGTCGACCCGAACTCCCCGGCAGCGGAGAAACGTCTCGCGCCCGGAATGGTGATCGCCGAAGTCCAGCAGCAACCGGTGACAAGCGCAACGGAGCTTCAGCAGCGGATCGACAAACTCAAGAAGGATGGAAAGAAGGCCGCTGTGCTGCTCGTGGTCTCGCCGGACGGAGATCCGAGTTTCGTGGCGCTGAGCTTGCAGTAATCAGACTGCCAGCGCGCTACGCGCTCACGAATTCCTTCTGGTGGTAGCCTTGCACGTAGAGCAGGGCGGTCAGATCGCCGTGGTCGATCCGCGCGGGCGCGGCCGCGGCAATTTTTGGCTTGGCGCGAAAGGCGACACCGAGTCCCGCTTCTAGGATCATGTCGAGATCATTTGCGCCGTCGCCGGCGACGAGCGTCTCGTCCTTGCCCAGTTTTAGGCGCGCGCGCAGGGCCACCAGGGTTGCCCGCTTGGCGTCGCGCCCGAAGATCGGCTCAAGCACGGTGCCTGCCAGCTTGTCGCCTTCGAGGGCCAGCGTGTTGGCGTGAGTTTCATTGAAGCCGATCATGGCGGCGATCCGGTCCGTGAACAGCGTGAAGCCGCCTGACACGAGGCACGTGAAAGCGCCGTGTGCGCGCATGGTGGCCACAAGCGTGCGGCCACCGGGCGTCAGGCGGATGTGCCGATCGATGACTTCGTTGATGACCTCGGCAGGCAGGCCTTTCAGCAAAGCCACGCGCTCGCGCAAGGCCGGCTCGAACGCGATGTCGCCGCGCATGGCACGTTCGGTGATCGCCGCGACGTGATCCTTGAGGCCGACGTACGCGGCCAGTTCATCGATGCATTCCTGGCCGATCATGGTGGAATCCATGTCGGCCAAAAAAAGCTTCTTGCGCCGATTACCTGCGGGTTGCACCACTGCGTCGATGCCGTTGCCGAGATCGCGCAGCTGGTCGGCGAGTGCGCGTTGGTCTAGGGCTTTTTCCGCGCTAAAGGGAATATCGGTTGCGGACGGGCCGAGCTGACGCGGCACGCCCGCGCCGGGCAAGACGCTGCGCGCCTGCTCGAGTAACGAAGAGTCCAGCGCGGCTGAATTGCTGATCAGAGTCGCAACATGAGTCATGCGATGCACGCTGCCAATCGAGCGGTGTTTATTGCAGGGCCGACTGCCAGCGGCAAGTCGGCCCTTGCACTTGAAGTCGCGCAGCGCATCGACGGCGTCATTATCAACGCGGATTCGATGCAGGTGTATCGCGATCTGCGGATCATCACCGCCCGCCCTGCACCCGAAGAGGAAGCGCGGGTAGTGCATCGTCTCTACGGGCACGTGGATGCAGCCGAGAACTATTCTGTTGGACGTTGGTGTCGCGACGCCGAAGAAGCTCTCAACAGCGCTTCTGGCCAGCGCCGCGTTCCGATTTTCGTCGGGGGTACCGGCCTTTACTTCAAGGTCCTGACCACGGGCCTCGCCGCCGTGCCACCGATCCCGGCCGACGTTCGCGCTGAAGTCCGCGGCCGATTGCAGCGCGAGGGCGCGCCCGCCCTGCACGAAGAACTGATGAGGGTCGACCCGGCGACCGCGCAACGTGTGACGGCAAACGACCGCTCGCGCATTTCACGCGCGCTCGAAGTCGTGCTGGCGACCGGGCGCGCACTGTCGGATTGGCATCGCGAGGGTCTGCCGCCGATCCTCGATGCCACCCGCAGCGCCAAGGTTTTTCTGAGTTGCGACCGCAAGGAGTTGGTGCGCCGCATCGAGGGCCGCTTTGCTGCCATGCTGAAGGCGGGCGCCCTGGAGGAAGTCCGCCGCTTGGCTGCCCGCAAGCTCGATCCTTCGCTGCCGGCCATGAAGGCGCACGGGGTCCCCTGGTTGGTCCGGCATCTCAAGGGCGACATCGCGCTCAAGGAGGCCGAAGCCGGGGCTGTCATGGACACACGCCGCTACGCGAAGCGACAGCTGACCTGGTTTCGCAACCAGATGAAGAATTGGCCTTGGGAAACGTCAAAAAATGCGTTCTCATCGTTAGAAAGCCAGCTTTTGCGTCTGAAATGATGCGGATTTGTCCTTGACCGGGTGCAGGACACCCCCTATAACGCGCGCAATGAAAGTTCAGGTGATAGCAATGTTACGCAATATTATTACTTTTGTAGTAGGAGTTCGGACGCGGGCGCGGCTCTAGCTGGAGCCGCAGGCGGCGTCCGGACATGGCCCGTTTCGGGCCTTTTTTATTGCTGCAGGCGAAGATGACGACGAAAGGGCATGACATGACACGCGAAATGACCGGCGCCGAAATGGTGATCCAGGCGCTTGCCGATCAGAACGTCGAGCACGTGTTCGGCTATCCGGGCGGCGCGGTGCTTCCGATATATGACGCCATCTTCTCGCAGAACCACGTGCGTCACATCCTTGTGCGGCACGAGCAGGGCGCGGTGCACGCCGCGGAAGGCTATGCCCGCTCGACAGGCAAGGTCGGTTGCGTCCTTGTGACGTCGGGTCCGGGCGCCACGAATGCAGTGACCGGTCTGACTGACGCGCTGTGCGATTCAATTCCGATCGTCTGCATCACCGGACAGGTGCCGACACACCTGATCGGCAACGATGCATTCCAGGAATGCGACACCGTCGGCATCACGCGGCCGTGCACAAAATACAACTATCTTGTGAAGCGCATCGAGGATCTGCCGCGCGTTTTGCACGAGGCATTTCACATCGCATCCAGCGGCCGGCCGGGACCTGTCGTCGTCGATATTCCCAAAGACATTCAGTTCGCTAGAGGCATCTACTCAAAGCCGAAGGATTTTCCGCACACCGGCTACAAGCCCAGGCTCAAGGGCGAGATGGACAAGATCAAACAGGCGATCGATCTGATGGCGCACGCCAAGCGTCCACTGTTCTATACGGGCGGCGGCGTGATCAATTCCGGCCTGGCGGCTTGTGACCTGTTGCGCGAACTCGTCAAGCTCACTGGCTTTCCGATCACATCGACACTGATGGGACTTGGCGCGTTCCCGGCTGCAGACCCAAAGTGGATCGGCATGTTGGGCATGCACGGCACGCTCGAAGCCAACATGGCGATGCATGATTGCGACGTGATGATCTGCATCGGCGCGCGCTTTGATGATCGGATCACGGGCAGGCTCGACGCGTTTTCGCCCGGGTCGAAGAAAATCCATGTCGACATCGATCCGTCGTCCATCAACAAGAATGTCAAAGTGGATGTGCCGATCATCGGCGATTGCGCGCACGTGCTCGAAGACCTGGTGCGCCTCTGGCGTACCAATGCAATCCATCCTGACAAGAAATCGCTGCAGGCATGGTGGGCGCAGATCGACAAATGGCGCGCGCGCAAATCGCTGGCGTACCGGTCGTCGAACGAGGTCATCAAGCCGCAATACGCCATCCAGCGTCTTTACGAGCTGACCAAGGACAAGGACGTCTACATCACCACCGAGGTTGGTCAGCATCAGATGTGGGCGGCGCAGTTCTACAGGTTCCAGGAGCCCAATCGCTGGATGACATCCGGCGGCCTGGGCACGATGGGTTATGGCCTGCCGGCCTCGGTGGGCGCGCAGCTCGCCCATCCGAATTCGCTGGTGATCGATATCGCTGGCGAAGCTTCGGTGCTCATGACGATGCAGGAGCTGTCGACCGCGGTCCAATACCGGCTGCCAATCAAGATTTTCATCCTCAACAACAACTACATGGGCATGGTGCGGCAGTGGCAGGAATTGCTGCACGGCGGGCGATATGCCGAAAGCTACAGCGAAGCATTGCCCGACTTCGTCAAGCTTGCCGAAGCCTATCACGCACACGGGATCCGCTGCGTGAAGCCGGGCGATCTCGACCGCGCGATCAAGGAGATGGTCGAGGTCGACAAGCCGGTGCTGTTCGATTGCGTGGTCGATCCCAAGGAAAACTGCTTCCCGATGATTCCGTCCGGGCGCGCGCATAACGAGATGCTTCTCGGTGATGCCGGCGTCAGCGTGGAAGAGGCGATCACCGAGGAAGGCAAGGTGATGGTGTGATGAACGCTCCCACGACAAGCCACTATCCGGCTGCGCCGACGGCGCAGAAGCCCGAGACCCACACGCTCTCGGTATTGGTCGACAACGAGCCGGGCGTGCTGGCGCGCGTCATCGGTCTGTTCTCGGGTCGCGGATATAATATCGAATCCTTGACGGTGTCCGAGACCGAGCACCGGCAGCATCTTTCGCTGATCACCATTGTCACCACCGGGACCCCGATGGTGATCGAGCAGATCAAGAACCAGCTGGATCGCCTCGTCCCGGTGCATCATGTCGTCGATATGACGCTGGCGGGCAATGCCATCGAACGCGAACTCGCGATGGTCAAGGTCAAGGGCAAGGGCGAAAACCGGGTTGAAGCCCTGCGGTTAGCCGATGCGTTTCGCGCGCGCGTGATCGACGCCACCACCGAAAGCTTCGTGTTTGAAATCACCGGAGCTACCGACAAGATCGAACAGTTCATCAGCTTGATGCTGCCGCTCGGGCTCATTGAGGTTTCGCGCACGGGAATAGCGGCCATCATGCGCGGGCCGGAAGGGATGTAGCGATGGGTCTGACCATCCTGGCGATCCCGTTGATCATACTTGGGGTGTTCATCAAGCCTTACTCGACGGAAAACGCCCGGTGCATCAACATTAACGTCGGCAGCGCGCGCCCATATTGCTTCGAGCAGGGCTCCAATTTGCCCGAGATCATCAAGTACGGGAGCGTCCTTGCCGGCTTTGCCTTGCTGTACGCCGGCAGACTGCAGATCAAGCGTCAGCGCGATAGATTGTAAGCTATTCCGTCATGTCCGGCCTTGTGCCGGGCATCCACGTCTTGCTATCGACACGGCACTGAACAAAAGACGTGGATGGCCGGGGAGGCCCGGCCATGACGGTTGAGGAAAGTGGCCGGGCAACAGGCCCAAACGGGGTTAAGTATCATGCGTGTTTATTATGATCGCGACGCCGACCTGAACCTGATCAAGGGCAAGAAGGTCGCCATCATTGGCTATGGAAGTCAGGGGCATGCTCACGCGCTCAATCTGCGCGACAGCGGCGTGAAGGAGGTGGCGGTTGCGTTGCGCAAAACCTCCGCCGCCGTGAAGAAGGCCGAGGCGGAGAAATTCAAGGTGATGGAAGTCGCCGACGCCGCCAAGTGGGCTGACGTCATGATGATGCTGACGCCGGACGAGTTGCAGGCCGACATTTATCGCGATCACCTCGCGAAGAACATGAAGGATGGCGCCGCGCTGATGTTCGCGCACGGCCTTAACGTGCATTTCAATCTGATCGAGCCGCGCGCCGATCTCGACGTGCTGATGATCGCGCCAAAAGGGCCGGGCCATACCGTGCGTTCGGAATATCAGCGCGGAGCCGGGGTGCCATGCCTGGTGGCGATCCACAAGGACGCTTCAGGCAACGCTCATGACCTCGGTCTTTCCTATGCGTCGGCGATAGGCGGCGGCCGCGCCGGCATCATCGAGACGACGTTCAAGGAAGAATGCGAGACCGACCTGTTCGGCGAGCAAACGGTGTTGTGCGGCGGCCTCGTCGAATTGATGAAGGCGGGCTACGAGACGCTGGTCGAGGCCGGCTACGCGCCGGAGATGGCCTATTTCGAATGCGTCCACGAAGTGAAGCTGATCGTCGACCTGATTTACGAGGGCGGCATCGCCAACATGAACTACTCGGTATCGAACACCGCTGAGTACGGAGAATACGTTTCCGGCCCGCGGGTGATCACGCCGGAAGTGAAGGCCGAGATGAAGCGCGTGCTCGCCGACATCCAGTCCGGCCGCTTCACCAAGGACTGGATGCTGGAGAACAAGGTCAACCAGACCTCGTTCAAGGCGACGCGCGCCAAGCTTGCCGAACATCCGATCGAGCAGGTTGGCGCCAAGCTGCGCGACATGATGCCGTGGATCAAGCAGCGCGCCTTGGTGGACAGAAGCAAGAACTGATCACGCTATGGTCATGGCCGGGACTAGCCGGCGATGACCTTGCTATTTCTTTGCTGCCTGCTCCAGCAACCACCGCGCCACCGTGTCCGGGGTTTCCTGACCATTTGACGCTCGGGCATTCGCTTCCCGCATCGTTGCAACGTCAATTGATCCGAGCAGGGGATTGAGGGCAGTCGTCAACCTGTCGTCACGCGTGCGCTTGGGCGAAATCAGCAGGATCGCATCGTATGACGGGATGATGTGTTTGACATCGTCGAGCACTGCAAGTCCATAAGTGGCAATCTGACCATCGCTGGTGTAGGCGGCGACGACATCGACCTCGCCGTCGGCTGCGGCCCTGTACATGAATTCCGGCTGCATCTGGCGTTGCGCACGGAATTTCAGTCCATAGGCGGCGCTTAAAGCGGCCCATTCGGGACGAGCGAAAATCTCATAGTCGCCGGCAACGGTCAGTTCGCCGGCGCGCGTTGCGAGATCGCTGATCGAGCGGATATTCATCGCCTCGCTTTTTTTCCGGACCATCGCCAGGGTATAGGCATTCTCGAAACCGAGGGAGCCGAGCATCCGGATGCCGTGGGATTTAACGAGCCATTGCGAAAGCTCAGCCAGCAACTGGTCGCGTTGCGGCACGTCCTTGCGCTGCATGCGATTGAGCCAAAGCGTGCCCGAGTAGTCGACTGCGATGTCGACATCGCCCGAGGCGAGGGCGTCGAACAGGACGTTGGAGCCCAGCCCCGGCCGCCGCTCGGCAGAGAGGCCGGCGGATTCAAGACGCTGTTTGATCAGTGCTGCCAGAACATATTGTTCGGTGAACGTCTTGGCGCCGATGGAATATTCGGCGCGTGGCTGTGCGACACCCGGCAACAGTGCAGCCATTATCAACGCGGCCAGCCCGGCAGACCCCATCAGCGTGCGCGCGGTGCTGCGGCGCGTCACGCCAGCCTGCACGAGCGCGAGCAGCTGATCGACCGCAAGCGCCAACAGTGCAGCGGCGATGCAGCCAAATATGACGAACACCCAATTCTGCGTCTGCAAGCCGCTGAATATGTAGTTGCCGAGACTCGTTTGACCGATCGGTGTGGCTAGCGTGGCCGTGCCTATCACCCATACGGCGGAGGTTCTGATGCCGGCCATGATCACCGGCAAGGCCAACGGCAGCTCGATGTCACGCAAGAGCTGCCATTGCCGCATCCCGATCACTCGTGCCGCCTCGCTCAGGCGAGCATCGACGCCATTCAGTCCGGTCACGGTGTTGCGGAGCACCGGAAGCATCGAATAAAGAGCAAGCGCCAGGACCGCCGGCAGGAAGCCGAGCGCCGAGAATCCCTTGCCCAGCGCCTTCTCGGAAAGGGCGGCGAGCGCCAGCAAGAGTGGGTAGAACAAGGCCAGCAGCGCCAGGCCGGGGATCGTCTGCACCACGCTTGCCAGACCTAGCAGGATGCCACGCAAGACCGGCCGGCGCCTTGAGGCGACGGCAACCGGAAGGCTGATGCCAAGCCCAAGGGCCAGGGCCGTCAGGCTCACCAGCACATGACTGCCCAGATAATCGGGCAGCCGGGCCCAGGCATCGGCGAGGCGGGCGTCGAAGACCATGCCAGGCAATGATGGCACGCGAGATATGAAGCGGAAACCACGCCTAGGGGCGGGTCCCGCCCATCTCTTTGGGTTAACGTCAAAAAGCCGACCCGCCCGGCCAGCGCAGCTTGCATTGGCGGTTTTATTACAGTCTTATGACGCCAGGGCCATGCGCTGGGGGAGTTGGAGAGGATCACAGCCGGGCAGGGCCGTAAGGCCATGTTGTCCGTAGCGTCCGCTCTGCTCAGCCGTCTGGCGCCGACCGAGGCGATCTCCCGCCGCGACGCGCTGGCGCTTGCTATCATCAGCAGCCTTCATCTCGCCGCGCTCGCCGTCATGACGGCGACTGAACTTGATTTTGCGACCAAGGCGACCTTCCTGCTGGTATGGGCCGCGCTGAATTTTTTCTGGCTCGCTTTGCTGCGCCGGCCGACGATAGCGGCTTTGCTTTCCCTGACGATGGTCGTCGGGCTCATCCTGTTGTCGCAGTTCAAGTACGACAAGCTGATGATGACGGTGAACTTCGTCGACCTGATGATCATCGATCCGGATACATCGGCATTTCTCTTTACAATCATGCCGAGCCTGCGAGGACCGATTTTGGTCGGCGCGCTGGTCGCCATTCCCCTGCTGATGGTGCTTTGGCGGATCGATCCTTTCCGGGTGCGGCTGCGTACAAGCGCCGTGAGCGGCACTTTGTGCATAAGCGGCGTCATCGCCTTTTCGGTTGCGTATCCAGCCGACCTGTATGGCGAGTTTTTCAACCGGGACTATGTGTCGAAATTCGCGCGTTCGGGCGTGGAGGCGATCTACGAGTTTGCGGCTCACGGCCTGCTGGAATCCGATGCGGTTGTAGCCGAGCGGCTGAAAGCTCCTGCGGCGATGTGCAGCCCCGGAGGAAAGTTGCCGCACATCATTCTGGTGCACGATGAGTCGAGCTTCGACATCACCGCTGCGCCGGGCATGAAGGTCCCGCCGGGTTATCGGAAACACTTTCAGTCTTTCGACGGCGTGCCGCGCAAGCTGGTCGTGGAAGGTGCCGGCGGTCCGAGCTGGTACACGGAATATAATGTGCTGACCGGTCTGTCGGCGCGTTCATATGGCCGGTTTGCCACCTCAGTGACGCGCATCGCAGCGGGTCGCGTCATGCGCGGCCTGCCGAATGCGCTGAGCCGGTGTGGCTACAAAACATTCAGCCTTTATCCGTTCTACGGAGCATTTCTGGGCTCGCGCGGTTTTCAGACGACCGCGGGCGTCGAGCGCTATCTCGACATGAAAGATATGAAGGCCCGTGGACTCGAGCGCGACAGCTTCTACTTTGACCAGGCGACCAACATCATCGCCCGTGAACGCCGGAGCGGCCCGTTGTTTCTGTTCGTCTACACCGCCGCCAATCATTTCCCGTGGGATTCGACGTTCCGGCCAGAGCTCACGCCAAACTGGCGCGGCCTGGGCAATTCGCCCAACATAGACGAGTACATCCGCCGGCAGACGCTCACCGCGCATGACTATGCGGCGCTGCTGGATCGCCTCAAGCGCGAATTCCCGGCCGACTCTTTCCTGATTGTTCGTTTCGGCGATCATCAACCCGAATTCGCGTATCGAATAATCGACCCTTCACTCGGCGAAGCCGCACTTGCGCGACAGCTCGAAACCTTCGATCCGCGCTACTACACCAGTTATTACGCGATCGACGCGGTGAATTTTAAGCCGGTTGATTTGTCCTCGGCGCTGAAGACGCTTGAAGCGCCGTACCTTCCGCTACTGGTGCAGGAGGCTGCAGGAGTGCCGCTCGATCCGTCTTTTTCGGAGCAGAAGAACATCCTGAAACGCTGCCACGGCCTGTTCTACCGTTGCGCCGATGGTGCCGAGGCGCGACGGTTCAATCGCCTGCTGATTGAGGCCGGTCTGATCAAGGGCCTTTGATGCGCGGGCTATGCAAGCCCTGGCTGGCCGGATAGGTTGCGCCCAAGAAAAAGCGGGAGGGGATTCATGGCGGAAAGTCCCGCCGTGACTGTAACCGATTCCAGGAATGTCACTGCGTCCGGCGCAGCGGTTGCGCTCGATGATGTCG
>JBKPLN010000658.1:0-1265 GCA_046731635.1 Pseudomonadota bacterium
CGGACTTAAAGGTTCTCGTCTTGCAGAAGTTCCGTCAGCAAATCCGGGACGGAAACGTCGACTTTTTGTTCGCGCACGATGGCGTCGAGGCTCTTTCCGCGCTGAAAGCAAACGGCGGCATCGACGTGGTGGTCACCGACATCAACATGCCGAGGATGGATGGGCTCGCGCTCCTGCAAAAGCTGCAGGAGAGCGACGAAAACGTATCGACGATTATCGTCTCAGCCTATGGCGACATGGGCAATATCCGCACCGCGATGAACCGTGGCGCATTTGACTTTGTCACCAAACCGATCGATTTCCGCGATTTGGAAACCACCATCGCCAAGACATTCCGGCACATAGAATATTTGCGTGAGGCTCGTCGGCGGCAGGTAGAAGCAGAACGAGCCTATATGTCATTGTCGCGGTATTTCTCGCCAAACCTCGCCCAGCGGCTTGCCAGGGATACTGATGCCCTCGACCTTTGCGGGCAGCGCCGTGAAATCGCGACGCTTTTCACCGACATCACTGGTTTCACGGCCCTCGTCGAGATGTTGGAGCCCAACGTGCTCGGGCCACTGCTCAACGAGTACTTTGCGGGCATGACCGATATCGTCTTTGCCCATGATGGCACCGTCGCCAAGATCGTCGGCGATGCCTTGCACGTGCTGTTTGGAGCCCCAGGTGAGCAACCCGACCATGCCGACCGAGCGGTAGCGTGCGCACTAGCGCTGGACGACTATGCCCAGTCGTTCCGCCAACACTGCCACAAAAAGGGTATCGCGCTTGGTATCACCCGGATTGGCGTCCATGCCGGACCGGCGATGGTGGGGAATTTCGGCGGTATCCGCTTCTTCGATTACACCGCCTATGGCGATACAATTAATGTTGGTACGCGGCTCGAAACGGCCAACAAGCAGCTTGGTACGCGCATCTGTGTCAGTGCAACGCTGGCAGAGGCGGTGAAGGATTTCCGTGGGCGGCCGATTGGTGATCTGTTGCTCAGAGGGAGAGCGGAGGCCCTGCGTGCCTTCGAACCCCTTACGGCCGAACAATTTACTGATCCCGCCACGAAGAGTTATCTGGACGCGTTTGCCAAGCTGGAAGCAGGCGATCCTGGCGCTATTGCTGCCTTCGCGGCACATCTCGGAAGGCAACCAGAGGATCAGCTTACAAGCTTCCACCTCAAGCGCCTCTTAAATGGTGTGACCGGTACGGAAATCGCGATGGATTGATCAAGCCCCGCGAGGATCCGAATGTCCTTGCCGCTTATGGCCCATGGC
>JBKPLN010000659.1:0-5060 GCA_046731635.1 Pseudomonadota bacterium
GTCTCAAACGGGTCAGTCGCAGAAGTCGTCAGGTTGCGGCATGTACGCATGGGACCATCACTCTGAGGCAACGACCATCCAATAACGGACAATTTGAATTATGTCCTTAGCTGAAAAAATTGTGGAAGCCTGTCAACGCGAACTGCACGCCCATAGCGAGGACGATCAATCCCATAAACCGCGTCACCATGTCGTGTAGCAGGCTGCCCGCGCCACTTGCGCGAGACCCGCCGCGGGCCACAAGCAGCATAACGACCCACATTATGATCACGGCTACCGCCACTGCAACGAGCGCAGTGACTGGCAACGCCAGCTTCGCATGCGCAACAGCGAGCGTGATGACTCCGGTAATCGTGCCCGGGCTCGCCGCGAACAAGATCAGCGGGGTTAGGGACCGTTTCTCGGCAGGGCCATCCTTCGAGGGGTCCTTGGCCTGCGGAGAATTACCGCGCAACATCGAGAACCCGATCCAGGTCAACACCCCACCACCGGCAATCGAAAAGGCGTCAAGCGAATCTTGCTCCCGCCAGTGCGGCTACGAGCAGAATGACCAACACGGCCAATGCCGCCTTGGTGGCATCGGTTATTTGTGTGGCGCGCGTCTGACCGGCCTCGATCTGCGCGCGAACATGACCCCGCAGATCAAAGGATTCACCAGTGAAAGAACCGTCACAATCGCTTGAAGCTGCTGTTCCATCTGTGTGAGCTTTCAATTGCCCGGACCATAGGCCTGCCGACCCAAGCATGAATCCCGTGATACAAATTGCACAAGCGGACATTGCCGCATGGCTGAGAAGGAGTGGTGGGCTTAATGTTTCCGATGGCGCCGAGTCAGCCGTCGACAAAATGACGTCAGCAGTTGCGGGCCGTCCCGATTATGCACTTTTGTGTGCATACATCGAGTCTGTTCGGTGACCAACCCATCCGAGCTTGCCAGCGTCTACAGCACTTGTAGCAGGCCCTCTCCGACTTCGGACTTTTATACCCGGTATATCCCGTATACCCCGAATACCCCGGCTGAGCGAGTGAGACGCCAGTGTGCAGGGTGAAGAGGAACGCGGCGCAGATCCCGAAAATTAATGACAAACGCATTTGATCACCTCTTGGTTTGATTGTCGCAAGTCGGGTTTTTCTGCACCGCCTTGATCAGTTCCCATTTGTCAAAGCACTGGGCGCAATTTGAGCCCGGAAACGCCAAGAGCAACGTTGACTGCGATTGAGCCTTCGAGTGAGATCGGTTGTAACGCGAAAGTGCGGGCTGACCCACCAATCAAGACGTTAGCGCCCGCACCGATACCAATGCCAAGATCGCCAGATGCGCCGACGTATTCGCCCGCCAGCGCACCTGCTGGTATGCCACCGGTCGGTGCAAGGACCGCCCAACCAAGCACTCCGCCAGCACTGATACCGATGTCGATACCCACCGTATTGAGCGCGCCCTCATAAGCTTGCGGCGGACCACCTTCGCTGGGGACGTAACGGCATTCCATCGTCTGGTGGCCAGCTATGATGAAGCCAATGCTCGGGTTGAGCTTGCATGTAAGCATGCCCACCTGCGTCCAGGTCTTGGGAGTTTGCGCAGACGCCGGCGCAGCAAAGATCAGTGCAGCCAGCACGGTTGCAGCGATACGTATGGCGTTCATAACGATCGATCTCCTTTTTTTGTGCGAGTGCTCGCTGCAGAATAATGTGATTACAGGGGACGCCAATTGCCCAAAGGGGCATGCCTGAGGCGTCATCAGTTCGCGAGATTGCGCGGGCGCAAGCAGAAGGGAAACCACTACAAATGGGGCAATCTTTTCAGGTTCTGCTTGATTCTGGCGGGCTTTATTTGGCGCTCGGCGCGGTGCTCTGTACTATTATCGGCGTGCGTGCCGTCAAGCATCTGTTTCAAGGCGCCAAACGGGCGGAGCCGCCAGATCCGCACCGTCCCCCACCGAATAAAAGATTGACGTTTCGGCCCGCAGTACGCGCTTTACGGCGCCCCGACTAAGGGCCTTATGTTTTAAACGTCCGCACGGATCCCATGGACTCCGCGGCCTTCGGCCGCCTCCAGGCACGAGCGTTTGCAAAAAAGCGGCTGCGTTAAGCGCCAACGGTCCTGGGGCCATCACTATTGCTGACACGCATTACGACATTGCATGATGCGCGCGAGCGGGGAAGGACCCATGCAAGGCAAAATCGCGCTCGAAGAGCATGTCGCAATCGAGCCTACGCTTGGCGATTCACAGGTGTTCGGGTCGCACGTCTGGAAGGAGCTGAGCCACCGCCTGCTTGACGTCCAGGACACGCGATTGAGGGAAATGGACAAGCACGGGATCGAGATGATGATCCTGTCGCTCAATGCCCCGGCCATCCAGGCCATCCATGACACAAAGCGCGCCACCGAGATCGCCCGGCAGGCCAACGATGCCCTCGCCGGCGAGGTTCGCAAGCGTCCCGGCCGGTTTGCCGCTTTTGCGGCACTGCCGATGCAGGATCCGGAAGCTGCGAACTCCGAGCTCACTCGCTGCGTGAAAGAGCTGGGCATGGTCGGTGCGCTGGTCAACGGCTTCGCGCAGATCGGCACCCCTGACAACGTGACTTATTACGACCTGCCGGAATACCGGGAATTCTGGCGTAAGGTCGAAGCGCTCGACGTGCCGTTCTATCTGCACCCGCGCAATCCGCTGCCGAGCTGGAGCAAATTCTACGACGGTCACAGCTGGCTGCTTGGACCGAACTGGGCATTTGCGGCGGAAACCGCCGTGCATGCGCTGCGGCTGATCGGCAGCGGGATTTTCGACAAGTGTCCAAAATTGAAGTTGGTGCTCGGCCACATCGGTGAAGGCATTCCTGTCTATCTTTGGCGCATCGACAATCGCAATGGCTGGATGAAAGCGCGGCATAAATATCCTGCCAAGCACGGTGTGGCCCATTACTTCCGCAAGCACTTCCATCTCACCACGTCGGGCAACTTCGACACGCCTGCACTCGTCAATGCGATGACGGTGATGGGCGTGGACCGCGTGATGTTTTCGGTCGATTGGCCGTTTGAAAGCGTGGACGAAGGCACGCAGTGGTTTGATAAGGCGGAGATCAGCGAAGAGGATCGCGTCAAAATCGGACGCGAGAATGCCATCAGATTGTTCAGGCTGAAGTTGCAGTAAACCTAGCGCATCCGGTAGTGCTCGACCGCGCTTTTGTCCCAGATCATTCCATTGCCGGGCCGGGCGGGAACGACAGCATAGCCGTTGGCAATTATCAGCGGCTCTTCGATCAGCGTGTCCGCCCAATCGACATATTCGAGATAGTGGCAGGTCGGGGTGGCGGCGAGCAGATGGGCACTCACTTCCGGAAAGAGATGCGATGACATTTGAAGGCGCTTGCTGGCGGCAATGTTCGCCGCCTGCAGCCACCCGGTGACCCCGCCGATGCGCTCCAGATCCGTCATCACGTAGTCGGAAGCACCTTGTCCGACCGCGGTTTCCATGTCCGATGGCAAAGAAAAGTTCTCACCGATTTGAATTGGGACTTTCAATTCGCGGGCAAGTTTCGAAGACCCGGCATAGTCATTGTGGCGGATCGGCTCCTCGAGCCAGTAAATGTTCTCGGCATCGAGCGCGCGGCCACGCTGGATGGCTTCCTCGAAGGTGAGTGCCTGATTGTAATCCACCATCAGCGTCACGCTCTCGCCGATGCGTTTACGCACCGCATGCACCGCCGCGATATCGGCCTGAACAGTCGGATAGCCGAGACGCAGTTTGACCGCGCGGAAACCTCGTCCGAGGAGCTTCTCCGCTTCGTCCGCCAGCGCACCCATATCGTCGGTAAGCCCAAGTCCGCAGCTGTTGTAGGCAGGGATGGGGCGTGGGGTCGCATTCAGAAAGGTGGCGAGCGGCATGCCCGCCGCGATTGCCAGAGCGTCCCAGCAGGCAACGTCGAAGCCGGCCATGGCCATGCGCACGATGCCTTGTACTCCGATCAACGTGAAACGCTGGGCAAGCTTTGCCCAAAGGCCGGCCGGATTTATTGCGGCATCCTTGACGACGTGCTCGACCTCGCCGAGCAAGCTCATGATCGCCGGCGCCGCCGCGCGCAAATAGCAGAATACGTAACTGCGGCCGGTAACCCCCTCGTTGGTTTCGAGATCGATCAGCAGCAAGGGCACCTGACGGATCGACCCTACGCTGGTACCGAGCACAAAATTGGGGGGCACCTCGACCGGTGTTGCGCGGATGGCTCGGACGGTCAGGGCGGTTATAGGGGGCTGAAGAGGCATGGAAAACCCACTTGAGCGGCAACTATATCGTGTTCCAGCCCGAATTCCCCTTGTTCTTGAACCTTTAACCGGGCCTGCCCATATTGGGAGGGACCGGCCGACAGTTTCGGGCGGTTGGGGCGCCGAAAGGGCCCCGTCAAAGTCGCTTCAAGCGAGGGCTTTGAGATCAATGTCGCGAGTTCCGTCCCTGTCCAGCCCGTTCCTCCTGGGTTTCGACGAAATCGAGCGCGTGCTCGATCGTGTCGCCAAGGGGGCCGACGGCTACCCGCCCTACAATATCGAGCGGCTGCCGCGCGATGGGAAAAACCCAGAGCGGCTGCGTATCACGCTTGCTGTTGCCGGTTTCACCCGCGATCAGCTCGATGTGAGTGTCGAGGAAAGCCAACTGGTGATCCGCGGCAGGCAACAGGACGATAAGACCCGTCAGTACCTCCACCGCGGGATCGCCGCGCGCCAGTTCCAGCGCACTTTCGTGCTGGCGGATGGGATGGAGGTAATGGGCGCGGATCTGAAAAACGGCCTCTTGTCGATCGACCTCGTCCGGCCCCAGCCGGAACGGATCGTGAAAACGATCTCGATCAATGAACAGGAATGACAGACTCGTGAACAGGACTCGACCGCGTCAAGCGTTGAATCAGAAAGGAGTCGAGGGCCATGACTAACGACAAACAGATTGAACCGAATAAAGCGCATCCGGCCATTACCCAGGAAGCACTGGCGCAGCTGGGCGACGGGCGCCTGGCTTACGTCAAGACGATCCGCTCCGAGGATGTAGCGAGCCTGTTCCCGCAGGCGCCAA
>JBKPLN010000660.1:0-2368 GCA_046731635.1 Pseudomonadota bacterium
GTGCTGCTCACTAAGCTCTCCGGTGCACGGACAGTACTTGCCGTTCCGATGCTCAAGGAAAACGAACTAATCGGGGCAATTGTTATCTACCGCACCGAAGTGCGTCCTTTCACCGACAAGCAGATCGAGCTGGTGAAGAATTTCGCTGCCCAAGCCGTCATCGCTATCGAGAACACGCGGCTGCTCAACGAACTACGCCAGCGCACGAATGATCTTTCAGAGGCACTGGAGCAACAGACTGCAACCTCGGAGGTGCTGAAAGTTATCAGCTCATCGCCCGGTGATTTGGAGCCAGTGTTCCACGCTATGTTGGAAAATGCTGTGCAAATGTGCGGCGCCAAATTCGGCAATCTTTGGCTTCGCGAAGGAGATATATTCCGCATAAGCGCTACGCACGGCGCACCACCCGCATACGCGGACTATCTGCGCAGCAATCCCGTTTTTCACCCGATTCCCGGAACAGCCCTCGGCCGCGTCGTTAGCGCAAGGCGGGTAGTTCAGATTCCCGACGCCGAAAAGGAAAACGCATACGCCGAAGGTAGTCCTGCTCGTATGGGGACAATTGCGCTTGCACACGCTCGCACCCTTATCGCCGTGCCACTACTCAAGGACGACAAACTTGTCGGAGCGATCGTCATCTTTCGGCAAGAGGTGCAGCCCTTTACCGACAAGCAGATCGAACTTCTTAAAAATTTCGCATCACAAGCCGTCATTGCTATCGAAAATACGCGGCTACTCAACGAGCTGCGTGAATCGCTCCAGCAGCAAACTGCGACAGCCGACGTTCTCAAGGTCATTAGCCGATCGACGTTCGATCTGCAGACCGTGCTCGACACGTTGGTCCAATCTGCGGCGCGGCTCTGCGATGCCGACATGGCTTCAGTGACGCGCCAGAGAGACGCCGATGGTGCCTACTATCACGTTGCGTATTTTGGATTCTCGTCTGAATGGTTTGAACTCATGCAAACCAATCCACTCCGGCCAGCCCGAGAGACCCTAATTGGACGTACCTTGCTTGTGGGTCGGGTTGTTCATATTCCCGACGTGTTGACCGACCCGGACTATAACGCCCCTAAAGCCCAACAACTCGGTGAATTTCGCGCGGCCCTTGGAGTGCCCATGCTGCGCGAGGGGACGACGCTCGGCGTCTTCATGATCGCGCGTCGGACTCCCCGGCCCTTCACTGACAAACAGATCGAATTGGCAACGACCTTTGCCGACCAAGCGGTGATCGCAATCGAGAACGTGCGCCTGTTCGACGAGGTGCAGACACGTACGCGCGAACTTTCCGAGTCGCTGGAGCAGCAGACCGCGACGTCAGAGGTGCTCAAGGTCATCTCAAGTTCGCCCGGTGAGCTTGAGCCGGTCTTCAATGCGATGTTGGAAAATGCGGTGCGAATCTGCGAGGCCAAGTTCGGCATACTGTTCCTATCGGAGGGCGATGAGTTCCGCACTGTTGCCCTGCACGGGGCACCGCCTGCATACGCCGAAGCGCGGCGGCGCGAACCAGTGATCCGTCCAAACCCAGGAATGGCGAGCAGTGGCGTCGCTAAGACGAAGCAACCGGTGCAGATTGCCGACATTCGGGCAGACCCGGCTTATACCGGCGATCCGCAGCGCTTTGCTATTCTTGAGCTCGCGGGTGCCCGCACCATGCTCAACGTACCCATGCTCAAGGAGGACAAGCTGGTGGGCCAGATCGCCATCTACCGCCAGGAGGTACGGCCATTCACCGACAAGCAAATCGAGCTGGTTAAAAACTTCGCCGCGCAGGCCGTCATCGCCATCGAGAACACGCGGCTGCTGAACGAGCTGCGTGAATCGCTGCAGCAGCAGACAGCGACCGCCGAAGTGCTCAAGACAATCAGCGGCTCGACCGGCCAACTAGAGCCGGTGTTCAATGCCATGTTGGAAAACGCGGTACGAATCTGCGGTGCCAAGTTCGGCAGTCTCGTATTGTTCGAGGGCAATGCGTATCGGCGCGCCGCCCTGTACAATGCTCCGGCGGCATTTGTCGAAGCACGAGCGCGAGACCCCGTGCTTCCGCTTGCGGCGTCGCCCATTCTCAGTCGTGTTGCTGGGACCAAACAGGTTACCCAGTTTGCTGACATAGCTGCGGAACACCCGGAAGAACCAATAGTCACGCTCGGGGGCGCGCGCACCGTTCTGTCCGCCCCCATGCTCAATGACGATCGGGTGGTCGGTGTGATCTCAATCTATCGTCAGGAGGTCCACCCGTTCACCGACAAGCAAACCGAGCTGGTCAAGAATTTTGCCGCCCAGGCCGTCATCGCCATCGAGAACACGCGCCTGCTCAACGAACTCCAGGAATCGCTTCACGCTGAAATTAATGAACTGACCGACACAT
>JBKPLN010000661.1:0-2524 GCA_046731635.1 Pseudomonadota bacterium
CTCCCTGTTCGAAGGCGACGACCGTAAGGGTTGTAAAGGCTTCGAGCAACTCGCCGGGGCGAAGCAGGAAATCGGGATTGCGCGGCCGGCCGAAGCGTTCGTTGCCGCGCGCGAAGGTCTCGTAGATCAGCACTCCACCCGGCGCGAGGGCGCGGGCAATCGCCGGGAGCAGCGGGCGGTGCAGGTAATTGGGTAACGATGATTCCATCATAGTCATCGCCGAGCTGCCTACGGTCGTCGGTCTCGAGGTCGATCCGGCGCACCTCGCAACACGGCCCCGCGAACGCCAACAGTGCCGTGGTATCACGGTCGACCGCGCACACGGCAAATCCGCAGTCGCGCAGCAGGCCAACATGCCGGCCACTGCCGGCCGCGAGATCGAGCACAAGACCGCCTGGCTTGATCAGCGGCAAAAAGCGGTTGACCCAGACGGAGGGGGCCGTCGAGGACTGAGGCGATCGCATGCTCTCTTGCATTGGCGGCGGCCGATTGCAAATAACGGGAAGAGCCGAGTACAACGCACGGCTCGGAGGTAGTATCGATGATTTTATTTACGCTGCGTTGCGCCCGTGGCCACCAATTTGAAGGTTGGTTTCGTGACGGCGACGGGTTCGAGGCGCAGCAGAAGGCCGGCGAGATCTCCTGTCCCCAATGCGGCGAAACCAAGGTCGAAAAGGCGGTGATGGCGCCGCGGCTTGGTAAACCGCTCCGCCGATTTCGCCGGCTAGCGCTAGGTTTGGGAGTGGCCGAAGACCCTGGTGAAGAGGCCTAACAGCACCCAAAATCTTCTATCCACAAGAACGCCGTCCGATTACCCGATCTTTGAGGGTAAAGCGGGATCTGGTTCAGATTTAGCGAAACGTCTGCTTATGGCGCAAAGCGGACATTGCGAGCTTCATTTACCGACATCCGGTCCGTTGTTTTAGCCGCTACGATGCTTCTGGCGAGCCTCGGGCTTGGCGCGCGGCTTTTGTTGCGTTGGGATAAAACAGATCGACAGCAACTCAGCGCATGGAGATTGCGTCGTGGGCGAAATGAAGAAAACGTTCTCATTATGATCTCGCCAGTTTTCGCCTGCGATCAGAACGTCTACGATTTCGACCCGCTGAATTTCAAGCTCGAGTAGGAGGAGATAATGGGCGATGCAGATTTCGTGAGAGAAACAATTCAAGCATTGAACAGTCATGCGGCAGAACTGGACTCTATGTACAGGGTGGTAATGGCAGCGGCGAAAAATCGGACGGAAATTCCGAACGTAAGGCACATTTTTAAAGAAATGGCGGAAGCGTCTAGGGAATGCGATGAGATGTTCGAAATACATTATGGAGACGAAGATCCACTGCCACCTGACGTGCGTCGGGCAATTCAACGAGTACAGGATGGATTGTCCAACTGTGCGAGTGCGTTCGTTGCATACATGGCGATTGCACGGCTAACCCTAGGTTAGGCCCCGCCTGTTGATGCGATCGGCAAATCCAGAAGAACTCCGATAGCGCCATCGTAAATGAACAAACGACCGCTACTATCAAGCGTCACTTGGCGAACTTGCTCTACCCCGTAGACAAAACTTTAATGCACCGACGAGGCCCGCAGACGCAAAGTGGGGCGTCAACCCCTATGCCGTCTTCACTTCAAAGGTACGTTGAATCGGTACGTCGTCGAAGAAAAATTTTATTGTGTATTGCCCAACCATCAAATGTGGAGCAAGGACCCTAATCGCCGCAAGATGAGCTTTGTTTTTCTCAAGGGCCACCGTTTGTTTCGGACTTTCAATCACCGTCTGACCTTTGGGATCGATAAGTGAAACTGTCGTCTCACAGGGCCCCTCACCCCCGCGAGCAAACAATACAGCCATGAGAGATGGAATCAGAATATCTTTTTGAAGGACAATATCGTCGTTTGGAAAGACGCCAATGATGCTGAGCTTGTTATTGACCTCCTCCCTCACATCTTCGCAAAGGAGGAAGGAAGAACCATCAGATTTTGGCAATGACTTATTCATACCTGGTTCACGGCACTCCCGTCACCACAACTTTATAACGAGTTGGGAAAAACTGTCCACAGCGGCGGAGCGAAGCCATCGGATCACGCAGCTCGCAATTGGCACGCTCGAGCACTTGGGTTTGCTTGACCAGCTACGCGGGCCACTTGCGAAGTATTCGCCCACAACCTAAAAATAAGCGTTAGCCGAAACGCGGCAAATCATGTGGCTCGCTATCGCGCTCGCCGTTATTTGGGGAAGTATCTTCGTTGTTGGGTCATATCGTTGTTCTGTTCGCCATCGGCGCCGTCGCGGTGGTGCTCCTCCTTGGTCTCATCAATACGATGCGCGGGGGCTCGGGCAACACATCGCAGAAGCTCATGCGGCTTCGCGTGCTGCTGCAATTCATCGCCATCGTCGTTATCTTGATCACGGTCTGGATCATGGCGAAATAGCAGAGAGAGAATGCGGCGGTGGTCGTTCTCGACAAGGTCTATACGCGCACCGGCGGCGACCGCACAACTGGGCTTGGCACCGGAATCC
>JBKPLN010000662.1:0-1162 GCA_046731635.1 Pseudomonadota bacterium
GACTGGCCGCGCGCTCGCGCTCAAACAAGCGGGGCTCGAAGCCGCGGCCGCGCTCGGCTTCATCGGCGCAATCGGCGCCTGCGGCGGCTACCTCATCCCGCGCGGGTTCGGCGCCTCCATTGCCGCAACCGGTGGGCCCTATCTCGCGCTTCAAATCTTCCTGCTGTTCTACATCACCTGCATCGCGCTCACGTGGTGGTACTACCTGCGCAAGACGTCGAGCCTTGCCAAAGCGCGCGTGTGAGCATGAGCATCAAACCGCTTGCAACGACCGCGGTTGGTGGTCGTTGCAACGGAATGGCGGGAAATGCGAACGGTCGAGGAACTCGTTGCGCGGGCTCCCGACCGGTTCGACATTACCGTGATCGGCGGCGAGCCGCACCCGAGTTACAACTGCATACTTCTGTCCTCGGTGCTGGCGGGCGAGGTCGCGGCTGTCCAGCGAGCGCAAGCAGCGGGCGGGTGGCTGGGGACCAACGCCCGTAGATGTCCGGCTGATGGCTCGGTAAATTCGCGTTCCCATTGTGCGCTAAGAGATGTGGCAGTTAGTCGCAGATAGCTTTGCTGGCGCGGGGTACCCGAGCTGTCAGACCGTTGGCAGGATGCTTGCCGAAATCGTCATTCAACCTTCCAGCTGGTACTACGAAAAGCACGGCGTTCACTTGATCGCGGGAAACGGGAGTGCGGTCAGGCGCAGCGTCGGCAGCGCGATCAACAAACCGATCGACGTGTTGTCGAAGTTTTGGTCGGCCAAGAGTGTTGGGCTGGCGTCGACACAACGGGGCTCCAATCGTGACCGCAAAGGAACATGCTGATGAGAAAACGGAACCGAACCTGGATTTCGGACTGGAACCCAGAGAATAAGGAGTTCTGGGAGTCGACAGGTAAATACATCGCCCGCCGCAATCTCATCTGGTCGATCCTCGCCGAGCATCTCGGCTTTTCGATCTGGCTGCTCTGGAGCATCGTCGTAACGAGGCTGCCGCAGGCCGGCTTTCCTTACACCACGGACCAACTCTTTACGCTCGTAGCGCTGCCAGGACTGATCGGCTCGCTGGCCCGTTTCCCGTACGCCTTCGCTCCAGCCATGTTCGGCGGCCGCAATTGGACCATGGTCAGCGCCGCGGCGCTTTTCATCCCCACGCTTTCGCTCGCCTATTTC
>JBKPLN010000663.1:0-8204 GCA_046731635.1 Pseudomonadota bacterium
CCATTCGGCCGAGGCTATGACGACGGCATGGTCTTCGCACTCGCCGTCTGTGACATGCTTGACCGCAACCCGGGAAAGAGCATGGCCGATCTTCGCAACGCGCTGCCGAAGACGTGGGGCTCGCCCACGATGTCACCTCATTGCGATGACGAGAAGAAATATGGGGTGGTTGATGCGGTGGTGAAGCACTTCGAGACGGCCAAGGCGAAGGGCGAGAAGGTTGCAGGCCAGCCGATCCGTGAGCTGGTTACCGTGAACGGGATTCGGGTCACTGTTGAAGATGGAACCTGGGGCCTGGTGCGGGCTTCCTCAAACAAACCTGAACTGGTGGTGGTCGTGGAAAGCCCGGTGTCCGAACAACGCATGCGCGAGATGTTTCAGGCGATCGATAGCGTGCTGCGCACGCATCCGGAAGTTGGTGCTTACAACCAGACGATCTGACGCGCCACGGCGTCAGGACTTTCTCCGTCGCGCCTGCCGATTGCCCGACCTGCCTTCGATCAGCACTTCCAGCAATGCCGAAATTTTTGGCGAACGGGCGCCCTTCCGCCAGGTCAGCACGGTCGGTGCATGACTGAATTCCGCGGGCAGGGGATGGATGCTGAGCTTGGCCTGCGGAAACGTCGCCAGCACGATGCGTGGCAGAATCGAAATCCCCATGCGAGCAGCGGTGCATCCGATCAGCGCATGCCAGGACGTCATTTCGATGATGCGTTCGGGAAGAACGCCCGCGCGCGCGAACCATTGCTGCATGCGCAGGCGATAGGCACAGCCATGTTCGAAGGCAAGCAACGTCTCCGACATGATATCGCGCGGTGAACGGATCGGCTTGTGGCCGGCTTCGGCCACAAGCACCAGCTCTTCATCGTAGACCGCCGTCTTGTCCAATGATGGATCGTTGACCGGCTCGGCAACGAGGGCGGCATCGAGTTCGCCGGCGAGCACCGCAGCCAACAAGCGCGGAATGGTATCTGAACGAAGCTCGAGCTCAACGTCGGGATAACGGCGATGAAAGACGCTGAGCGGCTCCGGCAGGCGGATCGCGGCTGTGCTCTCGATGGAGCCAAGATGCAATGGGCCGCGAGGCGCGCCGTCATGGATTGCATCGCGCGCTTCCTGCGCGAGGTCGAGCAGCCGGTCGGCATATTCGAGCAGCAGCTTGCCTGTGGGCGACAGGTGCAGGCGCTTCCCCTCGCGAATGAACAGGTTGACGCCGAGATCCTCCTCGAGCTGCCGCACCCGCGTTGTCACGTTGGATTGCACGCGGTTGAGCTTCTCGGCAGCGCGCGTAATCCCGCCTTCGTCGACGACCGAACGGAAGATGCGCAAATCGGCCAAATCCATCGTTCTCTCCATGAGAACAAAATAATTATTATTATTCATTTTATGAGATTTATGCGCGGGCGTAAAGAGGTGCCGGAGAGCAATGGAGACATTGTCATGCGGCACGAAACGATCGATTTTTCAATGCTGGACTACAGGCGGCTACCGGCCGAACAGCGCGCCGAGGTGAGACGTTTGGCGCTTGCGCGGGCTCATGCCGCGCGCAGGCAAGCGCTGCAAGAGATGCTGGCCGGAATGGCAGTTTGCATGCGAAAGCTCGTGGTCACGACGGTGCTTTGGCACAAGGATCTGCGCGCGCGTCTCGCCCGACACCGGGCGGCGGCCGAGTTGCATTCACTCAATGACCGTGAACTGAAGGATATCGGCGTCTGCCGGTGTGAGATCAATGCGATCGTCTTTGCCGGCCGGGCATAAAGCCAGCGTAGTTCGGTAACGGGTGCGGCACCCGGCGGTCTGTAGTATTGCTGCACCATGCGGATTGCCATTCTCGGCGCCGGCCCGGCGGGATTGTATCTTGCATATTTGACCAAGCGCCGTCGTCCGGACTGGGACGTCGCTGTCGTCGAGCAAAATCGCGCCGATGCCACGTTCGGCTTTGGCGTCGTATTCTCCGACCGAGCGCTGGAATTTTTGCGCGAGGACGACGAGGCCACCTATTCGGCCATCGCGCCCCACGCGGAGTCCTGGTCCGATATCGCCCTCGTGCACCGCGGAGAGCGTGTCGTGATCGATGGCATTGGGTTTGCCGCCATCGGCCGTCTCAAGCTGCTGCAGGTATTGCAGGCCCGTGCCCGCTCGGTTGGCGTCGAACCGATTTTCGGACGCGTCGTTACAGATCTGGGTGAGTTGAGCAGTGCGGATCTCATCGTTGGCGCCGATGGCGTTAACTCGCTCGTACGGCGCACCCATGAGGAGCAATTTGGCGCCAGCACAAAATTTCTGACAAATCATTTTGCCTGGTTCGGAACAAGCAGACGCTTCGAGACGCTCACCCAGACTTTTATCGAGAATGACCTGGGATTTTTCAACGCGCACCACTACCGCTACGCGCCCGGGCTCAGCACGTTCATCGTCGAAGTCGATCAGGCAACGTTCGCGCGCGCAGGTTTCGCGCAAATGAGTGAAGCGGAAACACGAACGCTCTGCGAACGGGTGTTCGCGGGCACATTGGAGGGCCACGCACTCATATCGAATAATTCGATCTGGCGCCGCTTTCCAATCGTGCACAACGAGCATTGGCGGGCCGGCAACTGTGTGCTGATCGGCGACGCCTTGCACACCGCACACTTCTCGATCGGCTCCGGCACGCGTCTCGCAATGGAAGATGCCATAGCGCTCGACCGGGCCATCGCTGAGTATCCGGGTGATGTCGCGGCAGCGCTTGACGCCTACGAATTGGCGCGCCGGCCAATTCTCGAGAAACTTGTTTCAGGCGCCAATCGGAGCGCGATCTGGTACGAGCAATTTGCCCAGCACATGCTATTGGCGCCGCTCGACTTCGCTATGGGCTATGTCACACGATCAGGGCGGGTCGACATCGATCGCTTGCGCAAACTCTCGCCGCGCTTCGTCGCTCGCTTCGAGCGTCAAGGCATATAAAGCGAGTTCCCGCCGGCTGCGGCAAGATAACGGTTAACGACACATAAATTTTTCGGCCGTACCATCGCACCAAATTTAAATCAGGTGAGAACATGTTCCGCGTCTTGACCTGCCTTACGGTTGAGCACGATTGGCGCCTTGTGGGCGTCGCCGCAGTGCTATGCCTGTTCGCAAGCCTGACT
Source organism: Pseudomonadota bacterium (assembly GCA_046731635.1). Taxonomy (GTDB): domain Bacteria; phylum Pseudomonadota; class Alphaproteobacteria; order Rhizobiales; family Xanthobacteraceae; genus Pseudolabrys. Next base: position 3,126 of record JBKPLN010000663.1, read on the forward strand.
GCGGTTAACTTGTTCAACCGCGCGCGTGCAACCGCTGGTAGGGCACGTGCCCTCTGGATCATCGCGGCTGCGATCGCTACCGGCTTTGGCATTTGGGCGACTCACTTCGTGGCGATGCTGGCTTATGAGCCCGGCATCCCGATCGCCTACAGTCTCAGCTTGACGGTCCTGTCGCTTGCGGCCGCCGCGCTCATTACAGGTTCCGGCCTGAGCATCGCCGTCTATTCGGGCGCGTCGTGGGCGCCGGCTCTCGCCGGTGCGGTCGTGGGCGGCGGCATTGCGGCCATGCACTATACGGGGATGTTCGCGGTCCAGATCCCCGGCCGGGTCACATGGGATCTTCCGCTGGTCCTCGCATCGATCTTCTTCGGCATGGCTCTCGGCGCGGCCGCGATGGTCGTCGCCATCCGCTCGTATCGCCGGCGTGACGCCGCACTCGCTGCCGTTCTGCTTACGCTCGCGATCGTATCGCATCATTTCACGGCCATGGGTGCGGTCGAAATTGTGCCCGATCCCGCCCGATCGATTGACGCGCTGACCTTGTCGCCGGGCGTTCTGGCGATAGCAATTGCCAGCGCCGCAATGGCCATTCTTTGTGTAAGCCTTGTCGGTGCCTTCGCCGGCCGTCGGCTGGACGAAAGCAGCACATTTCTCGCGATAGTAATCAACAACATGACCCAGGGGGTCATCTTGTTCGACGCCTATGAGCGCGTCCTTGTCTGCAACGATCGCTACATCGAGATGTATGGTCTGTCGCCCGACATTGTGAAACCCGGCTGCACGTTGATCGACCTGATCAACAATCGCATAACAACCGGTAGCCTCAACACCGACGCGGAAAACTATCGCACCGAAATTCTCGCCGCCGTAAAGCAGGGGCAGGCGATGAACAGGATCGTGGAGACGCCCGATGGCCGTGCCATTTCGGTCATCAATCGACCGGTCCAAGGGGGCCAGTACTGGATCGGCACCCATGACGATATTACGGAACGCATTCATTCCGAGCGCAGGAACGCCGCGAAGGAGCGTCGCCGCGTCGAAATCGAAACGGAGATCCGGGCGTTTCGCAAAAGTGTCGCTGAAGTTCTGTTGACGGTGACCGAAAGCACCGCAGCCTTGAAATCGATTGCGGTAGATCTGTCGGGTTCATCAGGTCGCACATCCGAACGTACGGCCGGCGCAGTGGACATGTCCAATGAGGCATCCGCCAACATGACGGCGGCAGCAGGTCTGCCGAAGAGTTGATCGCATCGATCGGCGAAATAGGCCGTCAGATCGGCCAGGCAGCGGAAGTCGCATCCCATTCCGTTGCCGAGGCTCGCACGACCGACGAGCATATGACCCGGCTTGCCGACACCGTCCAACAGATCGGCGAAGTCGTGAATCTCATCAGTCACATTGCCGGTCAGACGAATCTGCTCGCCCTCAATGCCACCATTGAGGCAGCGCGCGCCGGCGAAGCGGGTCGAGGCTTCGCGGTGGTTGCCTCGGAGGTGAAATCGCTTGCGGTGCAGACTGCGAAAGCGACCGGACAGATCGCCGGCCAGATCGAGGCGGTGCAAAATTCAACAAGGGTCGCAGTCGACGCAATTCGCCGGAATACCGAGCGCATGCGGGAGATCGACGGCTATACCTCCGCTGTGGCCCTGTCGCTGCAGCAACAGGACAGTGCGACGGACGAAATCTCGCACAATGTGGCGAGCGAGCGCTGCGCATGGCGCCAAGGGAATGGTCACCGTGCTCGATGAGGTTACGCGGGCGGTTGGCGACACTCGTAGCGCGGCAAGCAAGGTGCTTGAAGCTTCGGAAACAGTCGAGGCCGCGGCGAAAAGCCTGCAGCGCGGCATTGAAGGTTTTCTGGGCCGCGTCGCGGTATGACTGCCGCTGACTAGTCCTTTTCTTCCTTGAACGTGTCGCGGAACGGATGGGCGGGGTAGACCCCGAGCACCGTCAGCTCCTTGGAAAAGAACGCCAATTCTTCAAGCGCAAAAACCAGCGCCCGGTCGTCGGGATGACCCTCGACGTCCGCGTAAAACTGCGTAGCAAAGAAGTTGCCGCCGACCATGTAGCTTTCGAGCTTCGTCATGTTGACGCCGTTGGTGGCGAAACCCCCGAGCGCCTTGTAAAGCGCGGCCGGCACGTTGCGCACCCTGAACACGAAGGTCGTGACGACCTTGCCGTTGCCTGGCTGGATCCATTTTTTCTCGCGCGACAAAACGATGAAACGCGTCGTCGAATGCGATTCGTCCTCGACATTTTCTTTCAGGATTTCGAGGCCGTAGATTTCCGCCGCCAGCCTCGATGCGATCGCCGCCCGCGTTGGATCCTTGGCTTCCGCGACCTCGCGCGCCGAGCCTGCCGTATCCGCCGCGACCACCGGCTTGAGCTTCAGTTCGCGGATGATGTTGCGGCACTGGCCGAGGGCCATCACATGGCTCTGTACCGTTCTGATCGTTTTGAGCGTAGCGCCCCTGGGGGCCATCAATTGATTGCGTATCGGCAAAAACCATTCGGCGACAATGTGCAGGCCCGCGGTCGGCATGAGATGATGAATATCGGCAACACGTCCGGCTACCGAATTTTCGATTGGAATCATGCCCAGGTCGACGTCGCCGGCGATCACCGCGGCAAAGCAGTCTTCGAACGTAGGACAGGGCACCGGCTCGTGATCCGGATAAGCCTCCCGGCAGGCAAGATGCGAATTCGCCCCCGGCTCTCCCTGAAAAATGATCTTCTTTTTAGCCATGTCTACCCGCCTTGATGGACGTTGCGTACGCAGACCTTCGGCTTCAAGTCAACCGCCGAGCAGCCTGCGCGCCTTATCGAGGTCCTCTGGCGTATCGACGCCCAGCGGCACGCTCTTGACCACAACGACGTCAATGCGCATTCCCGCGTCGAGCGCCCGCAACTGCTCCAGTTTTTCGCGCTGCTCGCTAATCGACGGCGGCAAGGCAACGAAACGCTCCAACGCTGCCCGGCGATAGGCGTAGAGGCCGATGTGATGATAGTGCGGGCCCGCGCCGGACGCGTCCTGGCGGCTGAAGCCTTTTGCCTGCAGACGGTTTGGTGCGATCCGGGCGCCCACGACCTTGACGACGCTTGAATTCGTCAGCTCGGCGCGATCGGTGATGACGGCTGCCAACGTGGCGATGTCGACCTGCGGTTCGGCAAGCGGCTTGAGCGCAGCGCGGATGTCCGCTGGGTCGATCGTCGGCAGATCCCCCTGAACGTTGACGACTATGCTCACGTCATGTTCGGGATCCAACGCCTCCAACGCTTCGTAGATGCGATCTGAACCGGAAACGTGATCGCTGCGCGTCATGATTGCGCGGCCGCCGGCTTTTTCGACTGCTGCAGCAACCGGCTCGGAATCAGTCGCCACAACCACGTCGCCAATTTTGGCGGCTTCGGCGCGTCGAAGCACGTGCACGATCATCGGCATGCCATGGAGATCGGCCAGGGGCTTGCCTGGCAGGCGTGTGGACGCGAGGCGCGCCGGTATGAGGACGATCGCTTTGGACATCGGGATTGCCGGCACGGATCGGCTGGATAACGAGTGTCGATAATGCCGCAGGCGCTTATACGGGTTGCCATACGTCAGGCAAACCGGTATCTCAACGCCGGCGCCAGACCCTGTCGGCGCTTGCCCGCCCTGCCACGCCCCGCCTCGGGAGCTGTCTTTCGATGGATTCCTTCGAACTCAACAAGATTCTTGGCGCCATCCTTGGCACCTGTCTGGTCCTGCTCGCGCTCAATATTACGGCCGGTGCCATTTTCACCCCCGAAAAGCCGAGCAAGCCCGGGTTCAACATCGCGGTGAAAGAGGCTGAAGGCGAGAAAGCCGGGCCCAAAGAACCCGAACAGCCGATCGAAACATTGCTCGCCAAGGCCTCGGTGGAAAAGGGTCAATCCGCCGCGAAGCAGTGCCAGGCGTGTCACACCTTCGAGAAAGGCGGGCCGAACCGTGTCGGCCCCAACTTGTGGAATATTGTAAACCGGCCGCGCGCCTCGGAAGCCGGGTTCAACTATTCGGCGGCCATGAAGGGCAAGCCCGGAAACTGGTCCTTCGATGAGCTCAGCAAGTTCCTTGCCAATCCGCGCGGCTTTATCCCCGGGACGAACATGACCTTCGCCGGCCTGACCCGCGCCGAGCAGCGCGCCGACGTCATCGACTATCTGCGTACCTTGGCGGACAATCCGGTACCGGTGCCCAAGGCGGCGGAAGCCGCGCCGCCAGGCGGCGAACAGAAGAAATAATCCCAACGGACGCAGCACCCGCGAGTTCGATGGCCGGGCACCGTCCGGCCATTTTGGTTTGACTGGCCAGCGTTTGGGACCGGAGAATTGAGGTTACGTTGTTGTAATGCGGGTTTTTGACCGCTGGCGGGCCAACCAAAAAGCGCCTAATTATCCGCGACCGCACTCTGCGAACAGGCATGCCGGAGTAATTGGATGAAAGTCAGTCGTCGCTCTGTATTGCGCGGCAGCGCATCGGTACTGGTTGCGCCCGTGCTGGCGTCCGCAATATTGCCAAACGGTCGCGCGGCGGCGGAGGCACCGACCTGGAAGCACGCGCTGTCTCTGTTCGGAGACACAAAATATCCGGAAGGCTTCAAACATTTCGATTACGTCAATCCCAATGCGCCGCAGGGCGGAATCGTGCGTCAACTCGCCTTCGGCACGTTTGACAATTTCAATACGGTCGTGTCGGGCGTGAAAGGAAACATCGCCGCGGGCACCGAGCTGTTCATCGAGACGCTCATGACTCCTGCGCTCGATGAGGTCTCGACCGAATATGGATTGTTGGCCGAGGCAGTCAGCTTCCCGGACGATTTTTCCGCGGTCACATATCGCCTGCGCGCCGGGGCGCGATGGCATGACGGCAAGCCGATCACTCCCGATGACGTTCTTTATTCATTCGATGTACTGAAAAAGAACAGCCCGTTCTACGGCGCCTATTATCGGCATGTGGTGAAGGCAGAGAAGTCCGGCGAGCGCGAAATCAGGTTTAGCTTCGATGGCCCCGGCAACAGGGAATTGCCGCAGATCGTCGGCCAACTGCCTGTGCTCGCGAAACAC
>JBKPLN010000664.1:0-1987 GCA_046731635.1 Pseudomonadota bacterium
ATATCGGCATGCGAGTGGTGGACGATATCTGGCGCGGTGGCACAACCGTACGCGATGTACCGGAGGAGAGCCTGATGCTCACCGGCGACGAGAATATCGTCGACGTCGACTTCTCGGTTTTGTGGAAAGTGAAGCCGACAGGCGTCGGCGAATTCCTTTTTAATATTCAGAATCCGGAAGGCACGGTGAAGGCGGTGGCAGAAAGCGCCATGCGCGAGGTGATTGGCCGCTCCGAGATTCAGCCGATTCTCACCGGCGCGCGGCAGACCATCGAGACGGCTGTTCAGGACCTGATGCAGAAAACTCTCGATCACTACGGCGCTGGAGTCATCATACAGCAGGTGCAGCTACAGAAGGTCGATCCGCCGGCGCAAGTGATCGATGCGTTCCGTGATGTGCAGGCCGCGCGCGCCGATCTCGAGCGCGCCGTCAACGAGGCCCAAACATACGCCAACCGGGTCGTGCCGGAAGCACGCGGCCGGGTGGCACAGATCACCCAGGCTGCGGAAGCCTACAAGTCGCAGACGGTGGCCGAAGCAACCGGTCAGACGTCGCGGTTCTTGAAGATCTACGAGGAGTACAAAAAAGCACCCGACGTCACCCGTGAGCGCATGTATCTCGAAACCATGGAACGTGTGCTCGGCGGCACGGATAAGATCATTTTGGATTCGAGGGTCGGCGGCAGCGGCGTAGTGCCTTATCTGCCGCTCAATGGGCTCACGCGACCACCGCAACCGCGTGCGCAGCCACAGGCGGGAGGTCGGCAATGAGACTGGGTTTTTTCGGCGGTATCCTCGCAGTCCTCATCGTGGCCGCGCTGATCGTCGCTTACTCGTCATTGTTCACCGTTTATCAGACGCAGCAGGCGCTGGTGGTCCGCCTTGGCCAGCCGGTCCGTGTGGTCAACGAGCCCGGTCTCAACGTCAAGGCACCGTTCATCGACTCGGTTGTCTATCTCGACAAACGTATTCTCGATCTGGAATCGCCGTCCCAGGAAGTGATAGCCTCCGACCAAAAGCGGCTGGTGGTTGACGCCTTTGCTCGGTACCGCATCCAGGACGCGCTGCGCTTCTACCAGACGTTGGGCTCGATCGCCGGCGCCAATTCTCAGCTGTCAATTCTGCTCAATTCGGCTCTGCGCCGCGTATTGGGCGAAGTCACGTTCACGCACGTCGTGCGTGATCAGCGCGCTGAATTGATGGCGCGCATTCGCGAACTGGTTGACCGCGAAGCGGCCGCCTATGGCATCCAGGTAGTGGACGTACGCATCCGCCGCGCCGACCTGCCGGAGCAAAACAGTCAAGCCGTCTATCAGCGCATGCAGACCGAGCGCCAGCGCGAAGCGGCGGAATTCCGAGCGCAGGGCGCGCAGCGGGCACAGGAGATCCGCTCTCGTGCCGATCGTGAAGTCACCGTCCTGGTGGCGGAGGCAACCTCGAAATCGGAGCAGATTCGCGGCGAGGGCGATGCGATCCGCAACCAGATCTTTGCCGATGCCTTCAACCAGGACCAGGATTTCTTCGCGTTCTACCGTTCGATGCAGGCCTACGAGCACGGCCTGAAGAGCAACGACACCCGAATGCTGCTCACGCCCGACTCAAGCTTTTTCCGTTATTTCACCGATCCTTCTGGCAGGTCGCGGGAAAAAGCAGCGCCAGCCGCGCCGGCCCGCTAGAGCATTGTCCCGAAGCGATGGGGCAGGGCGGCGCGGGCGCGCCCACGCGCTACATCCCATTCGGTGTTGCTGAGACCGCGCGTTCAGTACGGCAGCAAGGACGCGCCGATTGGCGTCTCATAACTTATCTGCAGCGATAGAAATAAACGAAGCTTCGCAGCACGATGACGTCGCAACGCAGCCTTTACGGTCTCGATTGGATCGCATGCCTAATAAGCGCCTCCTCGCCACTTTTGTAGTGGCGTCGATTAGTGTCAGCGCCCTGTTGCTTGCATTGTGGCCGATCTTCAGCGTTGTGGTCGCTGCTAAAGT
>JBKPLN010000665.1:0-7482 GCA_046731635.1 Pseudomonadota bacterium
GGCCGCAACACGGCGTTGTGAAAAACCTACAAAGTTACAAAAAGCACAATTTGGTCTGTAAACGTTCAACATAATAACCCGAAAGGAAAAGAGTTTCGTGGGCTAACGTGTTATTCAAATAGCTCAGGAACAGGGACTCCACAGCTTCGCAAACTCGATCGCCCGAACTAGGCAACAGATCGTCCCAGATTGAAGCAGAGTACTATGGGAGGATAAGTGCCCATGTATGAGCACTCAGACTATTTACGAGAGCAAGTGGCCAAATACTTGGAACTAGCGAAAAAGCAGGAAAATTCACTTGCTAAAAAAGAATTCCTGCAATTAGCGGAGATATGCGAAGAGGTCGCCAATGATATGGACGACCAGCGCGTGAGCGGTTGACAGCGTTTCCCAGCCGTTCGGGCATCGGTTCGCCTTACGGTGACCTTCTACCGCTTTACATTCGGTGTGTGCGCAGGAGGCCTCGGGATATCCTTCTCAAAATTACCCGGCGTGGGCTGTGAAGGACTTGCTCGGCTCGTGTTCCCCCCGAACGCTGCGCTCGACGCTGTAGGGCCGCCACTAGATAAAAGACGGTTTCGGCGGTCAATGACCTGATCCCCATGCTGCCGCAGACGACCTCACTTTGTGCATTGATCACAGGAGCGATCGGCACCATGACGCGGCGGCACGTTTTTCGGTGTGGGGTTAGGATAATATAGGGGCTTTGCGACCATAGAGCCCCGTATTAGTTGCGTGAGGGGCGTTTCGTCATGTCCTCGCTAATTCCTTTAAAACCTTCAAACGCCGTTGTCGTTACCTGGCCTCACCCTCCTTGAATCGCTCTGGGTTTGCTGCAACCAGTCTATAGCACTTCGATGCCACAGAGCGGGCGCCGTCGAAAGCATCATTTGCCGGCTGAATTCCGCGAGCGGGATACATCGCAACACGTTCCCGATCGGCTGCACAACGCGGCACACGGCGGCGATATCAAAGAAGCCGTTATCGCTGTGCGATTGGTGCTGCAACTCGAACAAGTACCATGCTTGCCGCAATGACGGGTGCGGGAAAAACGAGATTTGCCGATTGCTTAACCGATATGGCATTGAGCTAGGTCAATGTGGTCCCAAATGCCAACCCGCAGAGTCGCGTCGGTTATCGTCAGTCTCTCCATGTGGACTGTCGGTGGCAAGTCCCGGCGCGTCTTTTCATGGGTTGGGCGCGTCGGGACGCACCTTTTCGCCCCAATAAGGCCGTGCTGAAACAGAGGAGCTTAAAAATGCAGACTTTACTCGTTGACCTAATCCTCGCTGCTGCTGTCGCTGCGGTTTTCTTAGTCGCATTAAGAAGGCCTGGATCGAGAACAGGCTTGCCGTTTTCACATTTGCGATCCATGAGAACGGGAATGGGAACGCTGGCTAAATTTTTTGCTTTGTTCTGGGGCTGGGCTGACTACATCCAGAAGGATTGGTCGAACGCCCCATATAAGCGAGAATATTCCGCGTGGCGTGCAAGCTCGGTTTCGTATCGAAGCGCCTAGGCTCAATCTATGACCGGGGCCGGTCGCCCCATTGGGTGAAGGTCAAAAATCCGAAAGCGCCAGCGGTGACACGCGAGGCCGAAGAGGATTGGGGGCGTTAACAGGGAGAGCCTGTGCAATGGCCTCGGACGGCGACACACCCCAGTCTCCCGAATGACCACGAGCCATTGCCCGCGCTCGATCTTCGCGCGGATCCTGTATCGTATTCCCCGGTACAAATTAAGCCTTGCGCTAAATTGGAATACGCGCAAGGCCGGGAAGGAGATCGGCGGCGAAGCTTGTCGGGGCTTATCTCGTCGTACTCGGGCTATCAATCATCTGCTTTATGAAATTAATAGCGGCTTCTGGCGTTGGGTGACCGGAGGGCGTGGCAATGTACTCAGCATCGGTGTCGTCGTGATCGCCAGCACCCGGCCGCCGCACAAACGGCTTCTTGGTCTCGGCCAACCATAGCCCCGACCAGTCCTCATACGCGCGAATTCGGAAGCCCTTATAGAGTGCGATTTGGTCCACTTCTGTTCCTCGTTCATTGCCTATCGTTTCAACCAATCCCGCCCACCAGGCGCAACATTGGAGATTTTATGCCACGCAAGCGCAAATCAGTAGCGCTGGGCCTATGGTCCATTCCCGACGGCGGCAAATGGCATGCCACGCAAGTAATCCGAGTACGCGAACGCCTTGCACAGCACACCCCATTCTGAGCCGTGCCGTCAATCTGTTCCTATGCGCGGTTGAGAAAATAATCAGACGGGTCGATTTATCGGAGACAATTCGGGAAAGGCCTTCATCGTCTGGAAAGCGTCCTGAATGGTCTCGAGAAGCTCCGCAAGTGTCGGTTCCGATATCACATGGCTGGTAGACGAGTTGATACTCGATAAAGGCTCATTTTCTTTTCGCGGCAGGCGGCGCACATGTTTCAATTTGATGGCTTCGTTATTAAGCTGTGTAAGAGCCGGATATTTTTTTCGTATTTCTTCTATCTCGCGATAGAGCAAATCACGGTCTACATCAGTCTTGTAACCCAGGCGATGGAGCACAATAAACTCAGGGACGGTGTTTAACGATACAATAGCGTTCCACGCTAACCTAAGATGATACGGGGGGCGCAATGCGTTTTCACAATTTGGTTCGACGATTTGAAGGAAAAATTCATAGGCATCCATTTTTTGCTCCAGCTGGCTCAAAGGTTCTGCGGATTGCTCAATTTTGCTGCAAAAATAGCGCCGGAAGTGTGTCCCGCGTTGAACCAACCGGCGCGGCTGTGGATCGGCAGCGGGGCCGGCGGCTCAAGTTCAGTAGTCATGATCCTTCCGTAATGTCCGTGCTACCGAGCCGAGCCGAATTCTTTCAGACCAAGACAGAACGCATCTAAGAACTGAGGGTACTCCCCTTCTCCTCTGGTGTTGACGCCAGCGCCCGCTTGTAGAGTGGCTCGGCATCGGCGTAGCGACCCTCTTCTTTGTAGACCCCTCTTTGGCGCTGGCACTGAACGATCTGGCCGAACTCGCCAAATGCGACATGGACAGACCGATTTTACTGCGGTGCACACACACCTGACTCGCCTGGGTTCTCTTGGCTGGTGCGTTAGGATGGAGCAAGGAGTAAACTTGCATTGGTGAGGGGCTGTCCCAATTGGGGAGGTCCGAGAATGTGTGACTACGGTCTCCACAGCGTCAAATCACGGCTGGCGAAAGTTAGCGATAAGCTCACCACGCACGATTTTGGTACGGGCACGCGAGGGTTCGCAGCATCCGAAGACATGAACTTTGCCCGAAAACACCAGCATCCTTTGCAGTGCATCGTGGAGAAGACGTGATTCTGGGAGATAGCGTCCGATACAAACGATTGGAAATGGAAATGCCTACGTTTTCGCGCAGCCTTGAACAGTCGCTCCATCGCGCCTTGGCGCTGGCCAATGAGCGGCACCACGAATATGCGACGCTCGAGCACCTTCTCCTGGCGCTGATCGAAGACCAGGACGCCGCCGCGGTCATGCGCGCGTGCAATGTCGATCTGGAAAAGTTGCGGCGCAGTCTTATCGCTTATCTGGAATCGGAGCTGGACAATCTGGTCACCGACGGCGCGGACGATTCGAAGCCGACCGCCGGTTTTCAACGCGTCATTCAGCGTGCGGTGATCCATGTTCAATCGTCCGGTCGCGAAGAGATCACCGGCGCCAATGTGTTGGTCGCGATTTTCGCCGAACGCGAGAGCCATGCCGCGTATTTCCTGCAAGAGCAGGACATGACGCGCTACGACGCGGTCAATTATATCAGTCACGGCATCGCCAAGCGGCCAGGCATGTCCGAAGCACGGCCGGTGCGCGGCGCTGACGAGGACGCGGACACCAAATCCGGCGACGAGCCGAAGAAGAAAGGCGACGCGCTCGATGCCTATTGCGTCAATCTCAACAAGAAGGCGCGCGAGGGCAAGATCGATCCGCTCATCGGGCGCGAGTTGGAAATCAGCCGCACCATCCAGGTGCTGTGCCGGCGGCAGAAGAACAATCCGCTGTTCGTTGGCGAAGCCGGTGTCGGCAAGACCGCCATCGCAGAAGGATTGGCGCGCCGCATCGTGCACGGCGAAGTCCCGGTCGTGTTGCGCAGTTCCACCATCTTCCTGCTCGACATGGGCACGCTGCTTGCCGGAACGCGCTACCGCGGCGACTTCGAAGAGCGCTTGAAACAGGTCATCAAGGAACTCGAAGCCTATTCAGGCGCGATCCTGTTCATCGATGAGATCCACACCGTGATCGGCGCTGGCGCAACGTCGGGCGGCGCCATGGATGCATCCAATCTATTGAAACCGGCGCTGGCGTCCGGCACGGTGCGCTGCATCGGGTCGACCACCTACAAGGAATACCGGCAGTATTTCGAAAAGGACCGGGCGCTGCTCCGCCGCTTCCAGAAGATCGATGTCAACGAGCCGACCATCCCCGACGCCACCGAAATCCTCAAAGGGCTGAAACCCTATTTTGAGGATTATCACAAGCTCAAATATACCAGCGACGCGATCAAGGCGGCGGTCGAGCTTTCGTCGCGCTACATCCACGACCGCAAGCTGCCCGACAAAGCGATCGACGTGATCGACGAATCGGGCGCGGCGCAAATGCTGCTGCCGGAAAACCGACGCAAGCGGACTATCGGACTAAAAGAAATCGAGACCACGATCGCGACCATGGCGCGTATTCCGCCGAAAGCGGTCTCGAAAGACGATGCCGAGGTGCTCAGGAACCTCGAAGAGACGCTCAAGCGCGTGATCTATGGACAGCACAAGGCCATCGAAGCGCTGTCCACTTCGATCAAGCTCGCCCGCGCCGGTTTGCGCGAGCCGGAAAAGCCGATCGGCTGCTATCTGTTTTCGGGACCGACCGGCGTCGGCAAGACCGAGGTCGCCAGACAGCTCGCCATCGCCATGGGCGTCGAGCTGATCCGCTTCGACATGTCGGAATATATGGAGCGCCACACCGTCTCGCGGTTGATCGGCGCGCCGCCCGGCTATGTCGGCTTCGATCAGGGCGGACTCCTCACCGACGGCGTCGACCAGCATCCGCATTGCGTGCTCCTGCTCGACGAGATCGAAAAGGCGCATCCGGATCTGTTCAACGTGCTGCTCCAAATTATGGACCACGGCAAACTGACCGACCACCACGGCAAGCAAGTCGACTTCCGCAACGTCATCCTGATCATGACGACCAATGCCGGCGCCTCGGATATGGCGCGGGCGGCGCTCGGCTTTACGCGTAATAAGCGCGAGGGCGACGACATGGAGGCGATCACGCGCTTGTTCGCGCCGGAATTCCGCAACCGGCTCGACGCGATCATCACCTTTGCGCATCTGTCGCCTGAGATCATCAAGATGGTGGTCGAGAAATTCGTGCTGCAGCTCGAAGCGCAGCTCGCCGACCGCCATGTCACCATCGAGCTGACCGATGAGGCGACCGAGTGGCTGATTGCCAACGGCTACGACGAGCTGATGGGCGCCCGGCCGATGGCGCGGGTGATCCAGGAGCACATCAAGAAAGCGCTGGCCGACGAGGTTCTGTTCGGCCGACTCAAGGGCGGCGGCCATGTCCGTGTCATCGTCGTCACCGATGAAGCCGGCAACAGCAAGCTCGGCTTCGATTACCCGGATGGGCCGGTCAAGCCGCGGCCGGAGAAGCTGCCGGAGCCCCGCCGCGCCAAGGCCAAGCGGCGCTCGCCGCCGAAACGTAAGCCGCCGGGCGGCGATGACGGTCCGCCGCGGCGCAGCATCGTTCCGAAAGTGCCGCTGGTAAAAGCGTAATGCAGTTTGCCCCGGCGGGTGGTCGAAAAGGCGCGCCGCCAATAAAATACTGTGGATCTGGAGTTATCCTCGCTGATTTTTCGCAATGGACCTACTCGACAGGCCGTCCTCAGGCCGGAGAGGCCCACCGGTGCATTCTCGAGACCGAGTGGGGCCGCCTACCGGTGGGAAATTTGCACCGGCGATGTTCTAAGCTCGAAGAAACCACGCCAGACTGCAGACAGGGAGCGTCCGGCTAGAACGAAATAAAATCAGACTGGTCCTTTGCGTCAGAAATGACCTGAGATTGATCGAACAAGGAGAAGGTCAGAGCTAGTGGCGGATTAAAAGAGCAGGGAGGTTAGAATTCAGATTTTCGGCAATGATGGCGGAGCCGATACCGCTCGTCGGACTTGCCGGAATTCATTCAGAACTGGTCCGCGTCCGATGATGCTAGTTCCGACGGGGGTCCAGCCTCGAATAACCGAAGCAACGCCAAAAGATCCTAATTTCATTTCCGCTATTGGGGGAAGAGGAGACATCCCGCAGATTTACGCTGACTTCCGAGTTTGACCCAAAGCGGACATGCAAATGCATGTTAATTTCGGCGCTAAAGATCCGCAGGGTAGATGAGGGCCCCGGCCGAGCCGGACCGTGCAGCTTCCGTTATATGCGCTGGCTCAATTTGGTTGTGACCGAAAATATGAAACACTGTCTTGCCATTTGCGATCAGGTAGTCCGATATGATCCGGCGATGGCACCGCTACCATACCGCTTCCGCACACATAATCGCGCACGGGGAAGCATGACCCAATTCGCATAGTCTCTCGCTTAAGGCGTGGTCCGCGTAGTTGTGAAAGCTCTAGTTTTGCCAAAACGCATTCACGGTTTCCGGTCGGTCGCGCTGGCGTCCGCGCAGGCCCCCGAGCGCGGCGCCAGCAGGCTCGTAGCGCACGTCGCGAGCAACGCGATGCCTGCGAAGATCAGAAAGAGCGTGCGGTACGCCTGAGAGTTGGCGATGCTGGTTCCGACCACCCCACCGGCAAGCGAACCGCCGAAGATCTGGCCGATAATAAGAAAGATGCTTAGGAGTCCCACGGCCGTCGCGCGCATGTTCGCCGGGACCTCGCCGGTGACGATGTAGCGCGTGGGGGCACCCAGTAGTGCGCTAAAGCCGACTCCCGCCACTACCATCGAGAGAAGCGCAAGTGGCAGCGATGCTAGCGTCCCGCCGAGCAGAGCGAGGCCGGCCGCAGTGCATACGGCTCCGGCCATTAAGACGACCCGGCTGCCGTAGAGGTCAAGCGCCCGTCCGGCGAGCGGCATGACGGCGACGAAGACGACCGCACCGACGGCCGCAACGATTCCGGCCAGAGCGTAGGAGAGGTGCTGGGCCGCGACGAGGGCCGCCGGCACGAAGAAGAGCGCGCCTTCGAGCATGCCGATCAGCACCTCGAGCGTGTACGTTACCACCAGCTGCCTAGTACCGAACAGCACAGGCGAGATCACGGGCTCGCGCGCGGCCCGCTCGACGGGGATCAGGGCCGCGAAAGCGATCAGCGCGACGGCGACCGCAGCGAGCGTCAACACGTTGCCGCCGAGCGTCGGCGCAGCGGCATCGAGCCGGGTTAGCCCGATCATGACGGCGAGCAGTCCGAATGCAAGTAAAGCGAGGCCTGCAACATCGAGCGGACCCCGCG
>JBKPLN010000666.1:0-4883 GCA_046731635.1 Pseudomonadota bacterium
GCGCAATTCAGTGGACATAACTATGATGAGGCCATGCGGCTCGCGAGGGAATCCATCCGCCAGCGCAGCGATTTTGTCGGCGGCCATAGAGTGTTGACGGCAGCAGCGGGCATGGCTGGAAGGGAGGATGTCGCGTCCGCAGCACTGAAGGAGTTGCGGCGCGCGCAGCCGAATATCTCGATGGCTTGGCTCGCAAACCAGATGCCATTCCAGCATGACGCTGACCGAAAGCATTATCTCGAAGGCTTTCGCCGGGCGGGCCTTGAATAACGGGCCTCTGAGCTAGTCTCTCAAGCCCGCCTTCTGCAGCCCCAGCAGGAATCGAGCCCGATCATCAGGATTTGCGAACACCGTATTGTTCGCGACATGAGCGCTTGACAGGTCAGGCTGAAGCGTAAGCGTGCGCGCAAGGGCTTCCTGGGCTTCGTCGATTTTTCCGAGCAAGCCAAGCGAGGTGGTCATCAATCGCCAGGCGCCGGCATGATGCGGGTGCAGGGCCGCGTAGGCGCGACATACGGCAATTGTTTCCTCGTACTTTTTCATTCCGAAAAGAGCCATGTAGCGCGCCACCGGCGCGTATATCGCCAGAAATGGATCGCACGGGCTGAGCCGCTGGGCCTGCTCCAGCGATTCGAGCCCGCGCTCAGGCTGCCCGCCGCAGGCATACGCATATCCAAGCCCTGCATAACCGAGGGCAAAGTTCGGATTCAATTCGAGCGCCTTGGAAAGATGCATCACGGCCGGATCGGGACGCCGCCGGCGCGTGTAGCCAAGTCCTACCACGAGGTGGCCCCAATGATCCTGCTCGTCGAGCGCTAACGCGCGCCACCCACAGGCGAGAGCTTTCTCGGTAAATTCACCGATCGGCATTCGCGTGTTGAGGTTGAACATGCATAGGTGCGTCCATCCAAGCAGCGCATGCGCATGAGCATAATCCGCATCAAGCCCGAGGGCCTGCTGCAACAGGTCCTGAGCCACGCGCTGTTCGTCGACCGTCATCCGCCACATGTGCGGCAAGGCCTGCATGACCAGATCCCACGCCTCGATGTTCTGCGGCGACTTGCGCTGGACGCGAGCCGCTTCGGCCACGATGATCTGCGAGCCGACCGAGTCTATGACCCGGTTGGTAATCTCGTCCTGCAGCTCGAAAATGTTGGCCAAATCGCGATCGTAGCGATCTGCCCACAAATTAACGCCCTTGCTGGCGTCGATCAGTTGCGCGGTCACGCGCACCCGGCCGCTTGCTCTGCGAACACTGCCCTCGAGCACATAGCGCACGCCGAGTTCATTGGCGACCTTACGAACATCGGAGGCATCAGCCTTGAACGCAAAGCTCGAATTGCGGGCGATGACAAAGAACCACCGCTGGCGGGACAGACCAGTGATGATGTCCTCGGTCAGGCCGTCGGCGAAGTATTCCTGTACAGAATCGCCGCTTCGATTTTGAAATGGCAACACCGCAATCGATGGCTTGTCGGGCAAGGCAAGCGTTGGCCGAGGCCCAACGGCACTTTGCCTCTGACTCTCGTCACTCACGAACTTTTGCTGCACGGAATTGGTGCCAGGCACTTCGCGCACTCGCTTTGCGTCGTCCACGCGGCCCACGAAACGGAAGCCACGCTTGTGGTGCGTGCGAATAAGCGCCTGGTCAGTGCCGTTGTCCCCGATCACTCGGCGGACGGCGCTCACGCGGGAACTCAGCGTCGCCTCCGAGATGACGCGACCCTTCCATACGGCGTCTATCAACTCTTCCCTTCTAACAATTCGATTGCGGTAGCGAATGAGATGAACAAGCAAATCGAAAACCTGGGGCTCGACCGGGATCAGATCGCCCGCCCGTCGTAACTCCTGACGCGCAACATCGATTTCAAAATCGGCGAAACGAAACGCCGGGCCCGCCTTCACTTGTGAGGCGGCTTCGTCCGTTTCTAATGTTTCAAAGTACTGCATAGCCTCGCCCCCTGACGCGCTATCGCATGCTCAAAGTGTTCTTCGGCAGGTCACCTTTCTGATCCTGTTCGTTTTGTAGCGCACAAAAATCACCTCGACTGTGATGGGCCTCACAGAGGCCATGACGTCCTGCTTCACGAATTGATGGTGGACGAACCGAGGCGGACTAATCAGCAATTGGCCACGCGCGCGATCGGCTGATTCTCCCGCTGTGAATGTGGTCGGACCGCAGTGCGAGGCCGCCCCTTGCAGACGCGCCTCGTGCGTGGCGCTGCTATGCCTTTAATTTGAGGTGAAGTCACGCGTTTGGCTTACTCTTCACGAAAACGTTATGGAATTGATAGCTGTGAAAACGCAGACCTATGCCGGAGCAAGAAGCGCAATGCATAATTGATCTACATACGATCTCCACAAAAAATCATGCTCGGCCGACATTCTCCTTCAAGCCTTTCCGCCCGAATGCAACTAGTTCTCACGCCTCGAAAAGCTGCGCGCGCTAGAGAACCGAACGAGATTGGAATTGATTGCCCGCAAATTGAAGCTCCTTTTCGCTGCCATGGCGGCAGCGGCCTTAATCGTCGCGACGTTTCGCGCTATCCACTCCTATTCGGCTCAGCTATCCACTCCTATTCGGCTCAGGCCGACCTGCAAAACGCCTTGAGCAATGATGTGCCCACCCCTCAAGAAGGTCAGATCGTACCATCCCGCCCGCGGGGGCTTTTGGCTTGTAGTCTGCCTGTTTCGGATTGCGAAAGAATTATAATAATGATTCCTATGACCCTGAAATTTTCGCCGCGCGAAATTGCCGAGCCGCCGGATTCACATCCGCTCGGCCGAATCAATCGGACAGTGCGCCCAGTGCGTATATGATCCTCAGCACCGGGCTCATCTGCAGACCTATTCGGTCAAACCAGCCCTTGAACACCCCCACGATGCGCCCGTCGCGGTAGATTTCCGCCAGGCCGGTATTGACTGCCAGCCTGAATGCCCAATCGCCGCGCGGCAATACAATTCCATAAGGTTCGACGGACAAGTCGTCGGGCAACATCACGAGCGCTTGCGGATTGTTCAGGCGAGCGCCGACCAGCAGAAGCTTGTCGCTGGCGTAGCCATCGGCATTGCCGCTTTCGAGCATCGCGACGGCCTCAGTGCCGTCTTTCACCGAAATGAGCGTCGCCTCGATTTTTTGCTGCTTCAACTGCGCAATGATGGCTTGTTCATTGGTGGTACCGCTCGCGACGGCGATTTTTTTGCCCACCATGTCGGCAAATGAACGGATATTGGACGCCTTCGTAACAACGATGCCGGTGCTTTCGACAAAGTAGTAATTGGAAAAATCGACCTCTTTCATGCGGCCGAGGGTCGCCGTGCTTGATCCGCATTCCATGTCGGCCTTACCGCTGGACACGGTCGAAAAGCGCGTCTGAAGCGTCGTCGGCACCCAATCGATCTTCAGATCGCCGACGCCCAGCTGCCGGCCGATAGAACCCGCGACAAGTTTGCAGATATCGATTGCGAACCCGATTGGTTCGTTACTGTCATTCACGAACGAAAACGGCCGCGCGTCCCGCCTATAAGCGATCTTGATCGCCTTTGTGCTGGCGATCGTCTTCAGGCGGCTGTCGGGCGGTATTTCGCTCTGCGCGTAAGCGCCGGACGCAACCAACAAAGTTAGAAGCAACGTAATTAATCGGAACATGGCCTCCCCCGCTGTCCAATGCCTTGTACCTGCTCTATCGGGCAATCAGGCCAGCGGTCTGAAGTGATTCCAGCAAATATCCGATCTGCCACCCTTCCTCGATATTCACGAGAACAGGTTTCAGGTTTTCGGCATTTTCAATCTGGGCAAAACCCTCGGCAACACTTTTCACCAGCCGATATTGCGGGAGCCCGCCAAGAAATGAATTTTCTGTCCAACGCATGATATCACGGCCAAAGCGCGTGCGAGCAATGAGCCTTTTATCGGGCTCTCCGCTTCTCGCTGCCAACCACTCATTTCCGCCTCCATCGCCGGGAACTTCAAAAGATGTCGAAGGGATTTTAGCCGCTTGAAGTCAGGCTGTATTCGTCAAATCCCTCGGTTGGCGCTCAGGAAGACAGGCGAGCAGAATGATGGTTTGATATTTTCCGTGGCAAGCTTTCGGTGGGTTTTGAATCCGACTGCGATACAACCATGAACCTGCTCCGTCTCTACGCGCGTGTTTTGTCGCTGCTCGGTTCCGAGGGCAAGCTGGCGTGGTTTTTGGCGCTGGGAAATCTGGCATTGGCGATCGCGCAGTTTGCCGAACCGGTGCTGCTCGGACGCATCATCGACACACTGACGGGAGCCCAGACCCGCGGAGCGATGCCGGAGTGGCCGAAACTGGCAATGCTGCTCGGCGCATGGGCGGGCTTCGGGATTTTCACGATCGTCTGCGGGACGTTGATCGCGCTTTATGCCGACCGCCTGGCGCACCGACGCCGTCACGTCGTTGCGACCGGCTACTTCGAGCACGTTCTTCAACTTCCCCTTTCCTATCACGGCAACACCCATTCGGGCCGGTTGATGAAGATGATGCTCAGCGGCACCGAGGCGCTCTGGAGCCTCTGGGTCGGGTTTTTCCGTGACAACCTAGCCTCACTGATTTCCTTGCTCGTGCTGCTGCCCATCTCGCTCTTTGTGAATTGGCGGCTCGCTTTGCTCCTGATCGTGCTGTGCGTCGTGTTCGCTGCCCTGACAGCCACGATCGTACGCAAGACAGAAACGATGCAGAGTTCGGTCGAGCGACACTACTCCGATCTTGCAGAGCGCGCCTCCGACGCATTGGGCAACATCGCGCTGGTACAAAGCTTTTCACGACTCGAGGCGGAAGTGTCCGAGTTGCGGCTCGTCGTCGAACGCCTGCTGTCGGCGCAGATGCCGGTGCTTTCCTGGTGGGCGCTTGCCAATGTGC
>JBKPLN010000667.1:0-2885 GCA_046731635.1 Pseudomonadota bacterium
GCCTCGCGCAGCAAGTCGAGCGCCATCCATGGTTTGGGCATGAACGTTGCCCCGTCGGGCAGTTCTTTCGTCAGCGCACGGCCAGATGTCACAATGACGTGGATGTTCGGGTAATGCTGATGGGTAAAGTGCGCGAGTTCCACGCCGTCAATGTGGCCGGTGAGATTGACGTCGGTAAACATCATCGACAAAAGCGCGCCCATCTTTTCCAGCACGTCGAGCGCCGCCTCGGCGTCTTCGCACTGAATTACGCCCATTTCACTTTCTTGGAGCAGCATCGCGACCATTTCGCGCTGCATTTCATCGTCCTCGACGACTAATGCGACGGGTACGAAGGGGCTCGTCTTTGCCATCGAAGCCTCCGTCATGTACCGGACAGAAGGGCAATGCGCGTCTTAGAACATCGTTCAGACTAAGCGGCAATACGCAACAATCGTGCGTCGGTCGAATTTCGGAACTCGAGAGTTTGAACCTTGAAGAGCGAATGTCCGCTGACATTCGCTCTTCAAGGCCGCTTTTTAATCCGCCCCGGCGATTTCAACGCTGGCTAAATTTAATCATTCGGGGGCCCGCAATTGCGCTAATATTCTGGTGGGGCTGCGGGGCTTCCGACATGGGAGTCCCAGAAATGTGTGACTACAGCCTTGAAAATGTCAGGTCGCGGCCTGCGCAGGTTGGCGACAAACTTACCACACGTGACTTTGGTACCGGCACACGTGGGTTCGCTGGGGCGGAAGACAATGCCGTGGCGGTTTGCGTTCTTCCGGGAACCGAGCTTGCGTTTTCCAGCGCGGTGACAGTTACAGAATCCCGCTTCGTCGTCGGTTGGAAGGCCGAAACACTAGGTTACGCGACGGCAATCTTCCGACAAGTAAATAAGGACGAGCAGCGGACGCACCATGATGCGCTCGAGTTCCCGGATGGGCGCATTGTTCTCCTGACACAACTGTGTGGCGGTCAGGAAGCAACGGTACTTCAGCTGCCTGTGCAGCCAACGACTACGGCGGAAGCAGACGTCAAGAAACGCGTCGACAACGTAAGCTGACACGCTGAGGCCGATGGCTGGCCGCAGGCGATGACGATGCCCGGATTTGCCGAAGGTATTGTAACGGCGAAACGTCGCTCTACGGCTTCAGTCGCTCAAGGACGCATCCACTCCTACCAAGGCGGACATTCTGCTGATGATCTTCGGTAGCGGCCCGCCGTTGGCCTTTGCCGTTCAGCGGCCCAAGAAGAACCTCTCACCGCCGAACGGAGCGTGATCTCGGTCTCGCGACCAGGCGTGGTTCTGTCGGTAGTCAACTGGCGGCTGCTGCGTGCGGGTAACGCGCTTCTTCTTGGGTGGCGCCTCAGCCCTCGCCGCACGCGCCGCGGGCTCGACCTTCGCCAGAACTTCAGGCGCCGACTGGGCCTTCGGCGCGGCAGCGAGCACGAGTGGCGACGTCATGTCGGGCGCAGGTGCGGGCGCGGCGGCGAGGTGTATCGGATCAGGACGCCAGGGCTTTGGCAGACCGTCCTGGTCGCTGGTGACCACCGGACGCCAGGGCTTTGGCAGACCGTATTGGCTGGTGACCACCGCCGGCGAACCTTTTTCCAGCGTTGCACCCGCAACGAACAGCAATGCAATCATCACCGAACCGACCACCGCAAAATAGGTGAAGATTGGCATCGCCGCGCTCCGACTGTGCACGCAGGACGATGGATCGGAACGATGTGGACGGGGCATTGCGCTCCTCCTCCTGTTTGCAGGCGGGAGCACGATGGGTGTCTCTCAGCCACCGACGCCTGGCGTGGGCCGAGTCGGTGATGGGGCATATTCAGCATCTGATCCTCGAAAGTCTGGTCAAAATGGATCACTTTCAAAAGGAGCCACAACCGCTAAATTTTAAAAGGGACCACTGGGGGACAAAGGGGGGTCGAAAGGGCGGAACTCTCACCGCGGTCCCGGAAGTTCACCGCTTTCGGGGTAATAGCGGACATCACGCAGACATGCGGTCGTCGAACTCCTTGGCGAACGCGGCAGCTCGACCCGGATCAGCAAAGTAACTCGGTCGGTTAGGCCGCCGCGACTTCGCATGGTTTAATGACTCGAACGGAGACTGCCATGACCAATGTAGAGCGTGACGCTAAGTTTAAGGCCGCTTGCGAAGAATATGGCGGATGGTCTCAACCGCGAACAAACTCTTGCTAAGCTGGAAGAGATGACAAAAATCGCTTTTGGCGAGTCCATCGCCGAAGCTCGCTCTTCGTTCAAAGTTCGCCCTGGCGGAAAACCAAACGAGGAACATTGACTGAAGCAGGGGCCTCTTCTTCGCGGCAGGCCGGGGGTTTATTTTGGGGAAATGCGTTATTCGGAGCCTGGGTTGTCGCCCGAGCTTCTTGCTGAAGCAATGTCCGCTTTCGGGGGGAAGAGCGAACATCGCGCTGACTCGTCCGCATCACCGCTAATGACCCTATTTCGACCTTCCGCGACTGCGCTGGAGAGAGTCCCCTCGATGGCCTGTTGCTCTCACCGCGTCGCAAGGCGTATCAACCCAAATAGCTCTAATCAGAGGCAGTTCATCTTGTTCAGACAAATCAGCGTTAGGAAACACGATGGCCAGCGACGATAAGAAAACTAAAACTAGCCCCACGCCGAAAAATGAGACTGCTGTGAAAAAAGAGGCCGCTGCGAACAACAAAGACGAGGGCCAGCCGAAAAACAAGATCCCGTCAGCTGCAGACCCATCCAAGGCTGAGGGCCGCGAGACAGCTGCCGACTCACCTTCAGGTTATAGTCGGGGTGAAGGCCAAAAACCGGTTTCGAAAGCTTATAAGGATAACTGGAACGCGATTTACGCGAAAAAGAAGAAACGATAATTGGATGTCGGGGCCACACTTCGACC
>JBKPLN010000668.1:0-2865 GCA_046731635.1 Pseudomonadota bacterium
ATAGATCTTCACGTTGGGGTTGATCTTTAAAAGGTGATTTAATCCGCTTGTGTGGTCGCCGTGGCGATGGGAGATAATTGCGAAGTCAAGCTGTCTTAGGTCAACAGCCTTGGCCTCCACATTGTGCGCGAATATGTCCGCGTTATTGCCGGTATCAAACAGGATACGCTTGCCGTCATATTCGATCAGCGCAGCGAACCCCCAGTCTTTCTTCATCGTAGAGTTATTGCCAAAGGCGTCGTAAAGAACCGTGATCTGCCCGACGCTGGGTTGCGCATCTGCCGCGGAGGTACTCATCGCCACCACTAACGAGACAATTGCGGCCAAGTCAGCGACACGAGATAGTAATGTGGAGAACTTTGAAAGCCAGTTGGGGATCATGGCTACCTCCCCTGTGCGGCGATAACTCCGATTAAGATCATATCACTAAAAAGAAGACAGATTATCCAATAAATTTGTCTCGACACTAAATGCTGGCAAGAGCCTATTTTGATGATCAAGACCGAGCGTTCAAAGTTCTCACTGATCATGACCGTTGCCGCCGTCGCCGCAGGTCTTGTGTTGAGACTTTCGTATCCTCTCGACATCGAATTCAAGGCGGATGAACGATGGACCTTCGAACAGGTTCGTGCGGCCCTGAGCGGTGGCTCCTGGTTATGGTCAGGCATGCCGACGAGCATCGGCGGACTCAATCCCGGTGCGAGCTTGTGGGTGTTCATTCCACTCGGATGGCTGTTCGGCGCCGATACGCCCCCACAACTTGCGCGCGGCGTGCAATGTATGAACTCTGCGGCATTGATTGCACTCGTGCTTTTTGCCTTGCGTTCAGTTCGCGAGAACGACCGCGAACCCTGGTTTTGGGCGGTCGCCCTATGGGCGGTGAATCCAGTGGCCGTGATTCTGGAACGCAAGATCTGGCCTCCGAGTGTGTTGCCTCTGTTCACTGTCGCGATCATTGCCGCCTGGTGGGGTCGCCGAGGCAATATCGGATCATTTCTGTTTGCCTTATTGTCCGTACTAGCGGCGCAAATCCACTTGTCGGTGGCTTTCTTTGTTGCAGCATTGGCGATCTGGTCGCTCGCTGACGATCGCCAATCACTACGCATCATGCCATTCGTCGCGGGCGCGGCGCTTGGCCTCCTGCCGGCAGTTCCGTGGATACTTGAATGGACCGGAGGACTATCAAGCACTTGGCGACTCTGGCCGAAGTGGTTGACGCAACCGTTCGGCTTCGGCTCTGACTACACTCTCGGCGCCGCTCAATTCGGCGAGTTCCTCACCATGCCCATCTTGGGCGGGACGCGAACTTACCTGGTCGCGTTGCTCCATGTGTGGCTGGCAGCGCTTGCGATTTATCTTTATTGGCGCGCCGGCCGCAGCATCTTGATGCTCGGACCACCATCGCTCCGCACGGTCATTCTCGGCAGCGGTTCCGCCGGTCTGCTCGTGCACTCAACGCTGATCGGCTACGGAATCTTGTTGACGCTTCTCACGATCCGAGGCGCCGGCCTGCACCGACATTATTTAGTCGTTGCCGCGCCGATCATGGCTCTCTGGGTCGCACGGCTTGCCCTCTTCGCCGATGGCGGTCTACTGCGCGCGACCGGTCGTCTTGCACTCGCAGGCCTTTGTGTCGGTGGAGCGCTCGTGAGCGCATCCCTCCTCCACTTCATTCACGCGAAGCAGATCATCGGCGCCGAATTCGGCGCGACCTGGGCGGCCCAACAGTCGGGTTTGGCGCCGTTAGCACCAACACTCGTGATCCCGGCTCGACGGCAATTGCCGTGATGTCCGCTTGACCCGAAACCGGAAAAAGTTCTGCCCGACCGGTCGGCTGCGCGACCCGAGGACTATTTCTGCTGTTTGCTCTTTAGCTCTGCATCATTGTCAGCAATGAAGGCACGAATCTCGTCGGCCATGTCGAGCAGCCTGAGCCACTGTTCCTTATATAAGGTCACCGGAAAGCGGCCCAGTCCGTAAACCGAGACACCGCCTTTATCGCTGACTTTCAGCCGCATGCCGGAGCTCGTCTCTTTCTTCAGCGCTGCATTTTCTTGACGCAGGCGTTCAAGCTCGGCTTTCAGATCGTCGTCCGACATGTGTTTTTCCTAAACTCGTCTTAACACCCCAATTATACCACGCTCTTAACGCGGCCGAACTCACCTGGCGAGCGTTTATGAGGTTCAGTGCTCACCGTTCATCACCTTCCAATACCCCTTGTCGTAGCGCGCCTCTCAGGCAGCCTCGCCGACCGAGATAGCTTTATGAGCAGTCATTTTAAAAGCCGCTATGCGGTTCGATTTGAATTACTCGTTGTGCCAGCGCAGCCGTCGTAACAACAAAAAGCTAATCCATAGAAATATCGCCCCAAACGCCCCGAACATTGCGGGGATATGGGCATCAGACGCTGAAACGAAGAGCAAGCTGCCGATGCCTCCAATCAAGGATGCCGCGCCGATGCCGAAGCAGACCATGCCAAGAGCGATTTTTAGCGCTGTGCGTATCATCGATGGCCCCTGACCGGAAAAGTCCGTTCCACGGAATTTAACACGACACCAGGGTTCCGTTTTTACAATCGACATTAGAATTTCTCGATCCAGGGTCGCATTTCTATTTCCCAGGTCCAGGCACTGCGCGGCTGGCACAGCACGTTCCAATAGTTGGCGGCAATTGCATCGGGATCGAGCATGGAGTCTGGTTTTTCTATTGGCTCAGGCCGCCGTGCGCTGCGAATGCCGCCGTCGATGACAAAATGCGCGACGTGAACGCCCTGGGGCGATAATTCCCGGGCCAAGCTCTGGGCAAGGCCGCGCAGCGCGAACTTGCCCATCGCGAACGGTGCAGACAAGGGATAACCCTTCACAC
>JBKPLN010000669.1:0-5973 GCA_046731635.1 Pseudomonadota bacterium
CTATTGCGGCAGCCCAGACGGCTGCAGCCCAGATCAAGTTCGGTGTGGGCGGACCCATCACGGGCCCAAGCGCCGCGACCGGTGCACAGATGAAGAATGGCGTCGACCAGGCGGCCGCTGACATCAATGCCGCCGGCGGCATTCTCGGCCAGAAAATCGTCGTGTCCTACGGCGACGACGCGTCCGATCCCAAACAGGGCGTGTCAGTTGCCAACAAGTTTTCCGGCGACGGCGTGAAATTCGTCATCGGACACTACAATTCCGGCGTCACGATCCCCTCGTCCGAGGTCTACCAGGAAAACGGCGTCCTTCAGATTACGCCGGCCTCCACCAATCCGACGGTGACCGAACGGAAGATGTGGAACATCTTCCGTGTCTGTGGGCGGGACGATCAACAGGGACAAGTCGCCGGCGAATACATCGCGAAGCATTTCAAAGGCAAGAAGATCGCGATCGTTCACGACAAAACCACTTATGGCAAAGGCCTCGCCGATGAAACCAAGAAGACCATCAACAAAGGCGGCCTCAAGGAAGTTCTGTACGAAGGCGTGAACACCGGCGAGAAGGATTTTTCCGCTCTCGTATCCAAGATCAAGCAATCGGGCGCCGACCTGATTTACTGGGGCGGTCTGTACACCGAGGCCGGCCTGATCGTGCGCCAGATGCGCGACCAGGGCGTGAAGGCACCGATGATGGGCGGCGACGGCATTACGTCCGACGAGTTCGCCTCGATCGGCGGGCCGGGCGTCGAAGGCACGCTGATGACCTACGGCCCCGATCCGCGCAACAGGCCGGACGCAAAAAAGGTCGTGGAAGAATTCCGTGCCAAAAAGTTCGAACCGGAAGCCTACACGCTTTACAGCTACGCCGGCGTCCAGATCATCAAGCAGGCGGCGGAAGCGGCCAAGTCTCTCGACCCGAAGAAGGTCGCCGAGAAAATGCACTCCGGCATGCCGTTCAAGACGGTGCTCGGCGACATCTCCTATGACAAGAAAGGCGACATCACAAAGCTCGACTACGTGATGTACATCTGGAAGAAGGATCCGAGCGGAAAGATAAACTACGTCGAGTGTCCTGGCTCCGATTGCAGCAAGGTCAAATAATCAATCACCATGTAAGTTCAAAAGCCCGCCGACCGGCGGGCTTTTTTTTAGCCAATCTTCCCCAGAATCGGAAATGTCTCGAGCAGCCACACGCTCACCTGGTTGATGCTCCCCGTCAGAAACGCAATGCCGGTGATCACCAGCAATGCACCCATCACCTGCTCCACGCGGTGGAGATAGTTGCGAAACCGAGACAGGAAAGCCGCGAACGGCTCGATCGCAAAGGCAGCAACGACGAAAGGAATCCCGAGTCCGAGCGAATAGACCGCAAGCAGGCTGGCGCCTTTGCTCACCGTCTGCTCGGATGCCGCCACCGCGAGAATTGCTGCAAGGATAGGTCCTATGCAAGGCGACCAGCCGAAAGCAAAAGCAAGACCGATCACATAGGCTCCCCAAAGCCCGACCGGCTTCGCAACGTCGAGCCGCTTCTGCCGATGCAGCAGCGCGATGGGCGTGACACCGAGGAAGTGCAAGCCCATGAAGATAATCACAATGCCGGCAATGGTGGCGAGCGGTCCCGAATAGGCGCGCACAAGCGAGCCGATGACGCTGGCGCTGGCGCCCAATGCGACGAACACCGTGGAAAAGCCCAGCACGAACAGGACCGCAGCCGCCACGGTCTCGCGCTTGACCCGCGGTTCAGCCTCCTTGTCCGCAAAACGTTCAAGCGACGTGCCCGCCAGAAACACCAGATAGGGCGGCACCAGCGGCAGCACGCAAGGAGAGAGAAAGCTGACAAGGCCCGCAAGCACTGCGGCCAAATAGGTGACATCGCCTTTCATGGGGTCTCTAGATGCGACGCAACGGCGATCGATGCAAGCGTGTCGCGGCGGCTTCGCCGCAACGTGATCGGACGTGATAGGGTTTCGCCCGGGAGTCACCATGGCGCGCAATCTGATCACCGATATTCCGGGCGTCCGTGTGGGGCATGCGGGAGATCCCAAGCTGGGGTCCGGCGTCACAGCCATCATCTTCGATGAGGCCGTGGTCGCCAGCGTGGATGTGCGCGGCGGCGGGCCGGGCACGCGAGAGACGGCCCTACTGGATCCGGCGCACACCGTGGAAAGCATCGATGCCATCGTCTTGTCCGGCGGATCGGCATTCGGCCTCGACGCCGCGTCGGGCGTGCAGGCCTGGCTGCGCGAACAGGGTCGCGGGCTCAGGGTGCGCGAGGCGCGCGTACCGATCGTGTCGGGCGCAATCCTTTTCGACCTGCTGGCCGGCGGCGACAAGAATTGGGGGCGCTATCCGCCCTATCGCGAGCTCGGTTACGAAGCGACCAGGGCCGCAGGCAATGACTTTGCCCTTGGCAGCGCCGGCGCTGGTCTCGGCGCCACGACCGTCAATCTAAAGGGCGGCATCGGTTCGGCCAGCGCTGTGACGCGCAGCGGCATTGCGGTCGGAGCGCTTTCCGCCGCCAACGCCGCTGGCAGCATGACCATCGGGGACGGACCGCATTTTTGGGCGGCGCCCTTTGAACAAGGCAAGGAATTTGGCGGACTTGGGTGGCCAGCCACGATCCCGCCTGCGGCGCTGGAGTTTCGCAGCAAAGGAGTTGCGGGTGAGAATACGACCCTCGCCGTCGTTGCGACCGATGCCAAACTCACCAAGGGCCAAGCCAAACGCCTTGCCATCATGGCGCAAACGGGTTTGTCGCGGGCGATCTATCCGGTTCATACCCCGCTCGATGGCGACCTCGTTTTCGCCGCCGCGACCGGACAAAAACCGTTGGCGGATCCGGTATTTTCGCTGAGCGAACTCGGGATGGCGGCGGCGAATGTGCTCGCCCGGGCGATCGCTCGAGGAATTTATGAGGCGACAGCGTTGCCGTTGCCCGGCGCCTTGCCAAGCTGGCGCGACCGATTTGGTTCAAGCTGAAGTTTAAGTTGAGCTAAGTGAAGATTAACTTGAGGATGGTCGAACTGGCGGGCAGCCGCGGCGTTGTCCTGTATGCCGTCCAGCGCGATTGCCGATATCGAATATGATTCCGAGCGCGAGTGTTTGACCGTTACTTTCGTAACGGGTCGCATCTACGAATACGTCGATGTTCCCACCGAGGTAGCGGCTTCCTTTCGATCCGCTTTCGCGAAAGGAACCTTCTTCAGTTCCTACATTAGGGACCGCTACGACTTCCGGGAGCTCACGCTCTCTCACTGATTGAAACGATTCGCCCGATAAGGCGCCGGATCGCAGAAGGGCTGCTCGCCCGCCATCATCTCGGTGATCAGACGGCCTGTCGCCGGACCAAGCGTGAGTCCCCAGTGGGCATGACCGATTGCCAGCCACAGACCAGCGAGTCCGGGCGCGGGCCCGATCACCGGACGCGAATCGGGAAAGCACGGCCGGCTCCCGAGCCATGTCCTGTTCTCAGCCATTTCGCCCAAGGGAAAGAGTTCGCGGGCCCGGGGCGTAATGCGTGAAAACTGAACCGGGGTCGGCGGCGCATCGCGCGCGGCGAATTCGGCGCCCGTGGTGATGCGGATGCCCTGCTCCATCGGGGTCATCAGATAGCCCACTTCGGCGTCAAGCACCGGCCGCGCCAGGCCGGCATTGCCCTTGGCGCGAAAATGGCGGTGATAGCCGCGCTTCACCGCAAGCGGCAGTCTGAGGCCAAGGCGGTCCAGCAAATCCGCCGCCCATGGCCCGAGAGCAACCACGCACTGCGCCGCGTCAAGCGCACCTTCGTTGGTTTCCACCCGCCAATTTTTGCCGCTCCGATGCAGCGACTGGGCATCGCCTGAAACAATGATGCCGCCGAGGGCGATAAAGCGTTTGGCATAGGCGCCCGTCACACCGAGAGGACTGCTGACGCTGGCTGCTTCCGGCCAGAACACCGCATGCGAAAAAACCGGACTAAGGGATGGCTCAAGCGCTTGCGCGCCGGCTGTGTCGAGGACCTTGAGCGGCAAATTAAATTTGGCAGCCAGATCGAACTCAGGCGACAGGGCGGCGAAACTCCTGTCGCCGCGATAAACCTTCAACCAGCCTGTCTTGCGCAAGTAGTGTGTCGCATCGGCCTCGGCCATCAACGCTTCGTGTTCGGCCACTGCACGGGAAAACAACGGACGGATCAGCCGCGCCGTTTCGGCCAGACGTTCGGGTTGCGAAGCGGCGCGGAACGCCAGCAACCAGGGCAGAACCCGAGGCAGAAAGGACAAATGATAGTTGGCCTCGCTCGCGCGCTTGAAGGCGATCCGTAACAACGCGCCGAGATCGGATGGAAATGCCGGCGGGAATATCGTGTTGCCTTCGATGATGCCGGCGTTGCCATAGGACGTCTGCTCGCCGATGCCCGCGCGGTCGACCAAGGCGACACTCAGACCGCGTTTGGCGAGATGCAAGGCGACCGATGTGCCGACAATGCCGCCGCCGAGGACCATCGCATCGGTACGTGCCACGCCTGAACTCCTCTCGTTGTTCCCTTATATATGGATTGCCGCCTTCAGGAGCGCTATCAACCTTGTACCTACCGGCGGCTGGAGTTTTCTCAAATGAAGTTTATTGGTGCCCTTGCGGCCGTGCTCAGCTTGGCCGGCCGGCACGGGACGCTGTTGGCGGCGACCTCAATCTTCATCGGGCTAGCCATTCCCGCGCTCGCCGCGGCGTGCAAACCGTTTCTCGGCGAGGCCATCGTCGCCATGCTCACGCTTGCCTTCTTGCGAGTGGACCCTGGCGACCTGCGTCGCCATTGGAGTCGGCCCGGCCTGATTGCGGCCGCCACCGCGTGGACAATGCTTATTGTTCCGGCGGTGCTCGGTCTTGTGTTGCTGCTCTTCCGCCTCGACCAGCGCATGGCCGGCCTGTATTTCATGCTTGTGCTGCAGATGTCGGCGCCGGGCCTGATGTCCTCGCCCGCGCTGGCTGCGCTCCTGGGGCTCGATGTCGCCCTCACGCTCGCCACCCTGATCGTATCGATGGCGATAACGCCATTGACCGCCAGCTTCTTTACGCATGTCTATCTCGGAACCGCGCTCGCTTCCCCGCTTATATTCGGCCTCAAGCTCTTCCTGATCATCGGCGGTTGTGCGCTAGCTGCGGCTGTCATCCGGCGCCTGACCGGACAGTCCTTCGTCGAGGCACAGCGCGAGCGCATCGACGGCCTGAGCGTGCTCGCCATGTCGATGTTCGCAATCGCGGCCATGGACGGCGTCGTCGACCATTTTCGCGCCGATCCGCTGCTGGTCATCGCGCTCACCGCCCTGGTGTTTTTGCGGGTCGGGCGCGCCCGCGCTTTTGCGATCGGGCTGATTGCCGGAAACCGAAATGTTGGCCTGATGCTGGCTGCCACCGGCTTTGCCGTACCCGACATCGCCTGGCTCTATTTCGCGCTTGCGCAGTTTCCTATCTATCTGTTGCCGCACCTGTTGAAGCCGTTGGCAAAGCGCCTGTCGAATTATCGTTAACAAGGTGCTGTGCGGCCCGACCGTGGCGTTGCTCGTTGACCCGCCTCGTGTTACCCGAACGGCGTCTGGAGGCTCGTGAATGCCCCGCCCGCTCATCATTGCGCCGTCGATTCTTTCGGCCGATTTCGCCAGGTTGGGCGACGAGATTCGCGCGGTCGAGGCTGCCGGCGCGGACTGGATCCACGTCGACGTGATGGATGGCCATTTTGTGCCGAACATTACGATCGGCCCCGCGGTCACCCAGGCCATTCGGCCGCTCACCAAAAAGACGCTCGATGTCCACTTAATGATTGCG
The DNA here is from genome assembly GCA_046731635.1 of Pseudomonadota bacterium. GTDB lineage: Bacteria > Pseudomonadota > Alphaproteobacteria > Rhizobiales > Xanthobacteraceae > Pseudolabrys. The sequence goes on from JBKPLN010000669.1 coordinate 5,802, forward strand.
CCGTGCGATCCTTATCTGGAAGCTTTTGCAAAGGCGGGATCCGACATCATCACGGTGCACGTCGAGGCGGGCCCGCATGTTCACCGGTCCCTTCAGGCAATTCGCGCCCTTGGCAAAAAAGCCGGCGTTACAATGAACCCGGCTACGCCTGTTTCGAGCATCGAGCATGTGA
>JBKPLN010000670.1:0-2730 GCA_046731635.1 Pseudomonadota bacterium
TCGCTCGCCTTCGCAAAGTTACGGCGTGGCAAGCAGAGCGCCGCGACAGCTTATTTGCCGAGGGCGTGGCGCAATTGTGTCCTGGCCGATTCCACTTCGCGCGGGGGTTGCTGACAGAGCAGAATGCCACGCAGCTTGTCCCCCTGATAATAGCGCGCGACGAATTTTTTCTTCGCGTAGGTGCCTACAAGATCGACGCGCGTTGGCAGGACGCTGAAGTCGCCGACGAAGTCCATCCGCAAATCGAACATCTCCGTCCAGAAGGACGGAATCTGCTCGTAGCGTATGCGTTTTTTGCCTGTCATGTTGGCGCCGGCGATCAAGCCTTGCTTGCGCGCATTCTCCCAGTGCGTCTGACGGCGCACCCCGCCCATTACTCTGTCCGGGTAAAATGCCAGGTCGCCGACTGCATAAATTCCCTTTTCTTCCGTCTCGAGATAGTCAGTGACTGGCGATCCATGTGGTCCGGCCAGCGGCGTGTTGCGCACCAGATCGAGATTCGGCTCGGCGCCGCAGGCAACAACGGCCAGACTAACCGGGAAGCGGTTCCCGCTTTTTGTCTGGATATTGCGCAGAACGGTCTTGCCCTCAAAGCCATTGAGACTTTCGCCCATCGACATTGTCACTCCGTGTTTCGCAAAATAATCCGTAAGCCATGCGCCCGTCTCAGGGTCGAGGTAGCGATTCAACAAATAAGGATCGCGATGCATGAGACCGATCTTCAGTTTCATCATTCGCAAACTCGCCGCCGCCTCGCCCGCGAGTAAACCACCGCCCACGACCATCAGGCTCTTCTCCAGATTCGCCATCTCCTTTAAGGCCGCCGCGTCACGAATCGTTCGCAGATAGATCACATTACCGAGACCGACGCCGGCGACCGGCGGTCGCACCGGGCGGCTCCCCATGGCCAGGCAAGCCTTGTTGAATTCAATGCTCTCACCATTAGCGAGCACGGCCACGCGGCGATCGATGTTGAACTGGGTTACGACCGTCCCGAATCGGGTCTCGATCTTGTGTGCATCGTACCAGCGTTCATCGGGTTCCTGCAATTTCTTGAGCTGAGGATTCTTTTCGCGCAAAAAGCTTTTCGAGAGAATCCAGCGCTTGTAAGGGGGAAACACCTCGGCGCCTACCAGCGTAACGGAGCCCCGCTTGTCGTGGCGGCGAATTCCTTCACAGGCGCTCGCTCCCCCGATGCCGCTACCGATGATGAGATAATCCCGCTGAATCATTTGCGAAAAACCGCACGATAAGAGAACGACTTACCGGCTGGCGAGGGAAAAATTCATGTCAGGGCGCGGGCGCCGGGCGCGCCATAGAACCTAACCAAGCACAGCCCGGCAGATTATTACTGACGCGATCACGCCCGTGAGATCGGCCAGCAAACCCGCCGGGATCGCATGTCGCGTTTGTTTTATTCCCACAGCCCCAAAGTAAACCGCCGCAACGTAAAATGTTGTCTCGGTGCTCCCATAAATCGTCGCCGCTGTCAGACTAACGATGTTGTCGGGCCCCAGGCGATGCACAATGTCCGTGAGTAAAGCGAGCGTCGCGCTTCCGCTCAGAGGTCGCATCAAAGCCAGCGGAAGGAGGTCAGTTGGAAATTGCAGCGGCGTCAGGATTGGTGAAAGCAGGCGACTCAATAAATCGATACCACCCGCGCCTTTAAACATCCCAATCGCCACCAGCATCGTTACCAGGAACGGAATGATCTTTAGAATCACGCCGAAACCCTCTTTCGCACCCTCGACAAATTCGTCATAAACTTTCACGCCGCGCGCCGCTGCGTAGAGCGGGAAGAAGCTGAGGAGAAACGGTATCGCCAGGATCGACAAGGCGTTTACGCTGCGGACAAAGACATTTTGCGCCGCCACGTGTGGCGCCATCGCAATACCAAACCAAGTTGGCGCAACCATCCGGACAAATAAGGCGATGAAGAGAAGAGCGAGGCCAATCAGAGCGATCAAGCCGAGGATCGACAATGGCCTCGCCGGCTCTTGCGAAACGATAGTGCCGCTGTAGCCGGGATCGTTGATCCCAGCCCCTTCTTTAATTTCTGTTTTTTGAAAATCTTGCTCGGTTTTCGTTCTGTGATCGGACGGCGAAATCCGAAAAACCGGCAATTTCTCCAGAAGCTTTACTGAAATGATTGCGACGCTTGCCGCGCAAAGTGTCGCGAGCAGCGCCGTGCCGACAATTGCCGTCGGTCGCGTCGAGCCGGACGCGGCCAGAATCGCGATCGCGGTCGCGGGGATCAATTGGACCGAGCTCGTGTTGATTGCCAGGAACGTGCACATCGCATTGGTCGCCACCCCGGGCCGTGGATTAAGCGACTCCAGATCACGCATTGCGCGCAAGCCCAACGGCGTAGCCGCATTGCCCAAGCCGAGCATGTTCGCCGACATGTTCATGACCATGGCCCCCATCGCGGGATGTTCGGAAGGAACATCCGGAAAAAGCCGGCGCATGATCGGCCGCAGACCTCGCGCAATCCTCTGGACAAGGCCGGCCTTCTCGGCCAAACGCATCACTCCCAGCCATAACGCCATGATGCCGATGAGTCCCAACGCAATCGTGACCGCGGTTTTCGCGCCATCGAGCGCGCCTTCGGTCACATCCTTAAACCGGTCGTTCCAGCCGCCGATCGCAACCGCGAGCAACACCAGCGCAAGCCAGATGTAATTCAGCACGTCCGTTCTTGTAGCCACGTTGCTGTGCGCCGTCCAGTCT
>JBKPLN010000671.1:0-6420 GCA_046731635.1 Pseudomonadota bacterium
CTCAGTTGGTAATCGCACCGGTTGCTCGTGCTCAGATCGTGGAAGTTACGTCTCTCGACGAAACGCTCCGCGGAAGCGGCGGCTTTGGTTCAACCGGAAGTTGATCTGTGATCTCCACCTTTCGTAGGTAGACGGATCGAGTGCTGTAGCTTAATACCACTCATGTACGCTGCTACCATGAGTGGTTCATGAAATGGCTCTGGTGTCCAAAAAGGGCATCCTGGCAATTGCTGCGGTCATCGACGTTGCAATAAATGCCCGCACGCGCCCGGTGTCGGCTAAAGCACTGGCCGCCCGCCACCGGCTGCCACCTCGCCACCTTGAGCCGGTGCTGCCAGCGCTGGTGCGGGATGGCATTTTGAGGGGAATTCGGGGCCCTCATGGCGGCTACGAGTTGGGACGCGAACGCAATCGCATTACGGCTGACGATATCCTGCGTGCAGCGACCACTGTGGACGAGGTCGATGCGCTGCAGCCTAACTCCGCGCTGGTAAATGAAATCGTCTGGCCCGCGCTGGCCGAAACCGAACGAACGGTTTCCGTCGCCCTCGGTCGTATCAGTATTGATGACATGGTCAGACGTACCACCGCCGCAGCGAAATAACATCCGACCCTGCCGCGCCGGGACCTGTTCACGATCTGGACTCTTTCGGCGCGATTCCTCTTAGGGGTAAAGTCAATCGATTCGCGGGAAACGGCGTGGCGGACGCCGCCCCGCTCCGTTGGGGCAGGCCCGAATGCCGGAGACAATCCGGACGGCGAACGAGAGGCTGCGTTCTCGTCCGTGGCGAGGCGGATTGCTCGCCGCCTTCGTGACTGCAAATTTCATCCTTTCCGACTCAGCGGCGGGCGCCGAGACACACTTTGGTGCGGCTGCGGTCGACGCCACCCATCGCACCATGGCGATCCTTCGTGGCCAAGGCATCAGCCTGCTCACTTTCATCCTGGCCGTGATCGGATTGGGCCTTTTAGCGAGCGTCATTCTGCTTCGTGTCCGCCGCTCGAAAGATCGCATCGAAAGCGCCGCGAGAGACGAGATCATTGCGTTACAAGCCGAAGCTGACCGGCTCAAAACGCTTTTGTTGTCTGAGCCGCAGATCCTGGTGACATGGGCGGCAGCCTCAGAGCAACCGGACATCACCGGCGAAACTTCGATCGTGGCACCCGGCGCTGCGCCTGAACGCGTGCTTGCATTCGGCACCTGGCTCGAGCCCGCCGCGGCGCGACGCCTAGAGCAAGCGGTCGATACTCTGCGGGTCGAGGGCCGCGGCTTCGTGATGACCCTTACGACACGCGCGGCGCGCCCAGTGCAGGCGGAAGGCCGCGCGATTGGCGGGCGTGCCGTGCTGCGCCTGCGTGACGTAAGTGGCATCGAGCAGGAGTTGCTCGACCTTGCCGCGCGGCATGACGAGCTTCTGGCCTATGTCGAAACGTTGAGGGCGTTGCTTGATTCATTGCCGGCGCCGGCATGGGTGCGCGACAATGCCGGCCAGCTGAGCTTTGTGAATTCGGCCTATGCGCGCGCCGTTGAAGCTCGGAATCCGGACGATGCTGTCGCGCGGCGGCTGGAATTACTCGACCGGACGGCGCGGGCGGAGATGGCCCGCGCCCGAACCGCCGCCGGAACCTACACGGGCAGGCTTCCCGCGATTGCAGCAGGAGGCCGCCGAATTTTCGAGGTCATTGATGCGCCGGGAACAATTGGCAGTTCGGGCATCGCGATCGATCGCACGGAGGTAGAAGTCATGCGCGCAGAACTCGCGCGCATGGTCGAAGCGCACCGCCGCGTACTTGATCAACTGGCAACCGGAGTTGCCATTTTTAACGTCGACCGCAAGCTCACTTTCTACAATGCGGCGTTCCGCTCGTTATTTGAGCTTGACGCTGGCTTTCTTGATCAATCGCCGACCGATGCGGCCGTGCTCGAAATCTTGCGCGGCAAGCGCAAGCTGCCGGAAGAACAGGACTTCAGGCTGTGGAAGCAACAGCTCTACGAGGCCTACCGCGCTGTCGAGGCGAAGGAACACACGTGGCACCTGCCGGATGGCCGCACTCTGCGGGTGGTCACCACACCCAACCCCGAGGGTGGGGTCACGTATTTGTATGACGACGTGACCGAGCGGCTCGACATGTATCGGCGATACGATGCACTCATCAAGGTGCAGAGCGAGACGCTCGATCACCTGGCCGAGGCTGTGGCAGTGTTTGGCAGCGACGGTCGCGTTCGCTTGCACAATCCTGCTTTCCAGCGCATGTGGCAGCTGTCGCACGAGGCGCTTGAGCAACGTCCCCACGCCGAAGCTGTGACTGCTTGGTGCCAGGCCCTGCACGACGACAATGCGGTTTGGCGAAATCTTCGCGCAGCTGTAACCGCGATCGACAGTCGAGAGCCTCTGGCTGCGCGCATCGAGCGGCGTGACGGATCCGTTCTCGATCTTGCCACCATGCCCTTACCTGACGGGGCAACGCTCCTCACGTTCCAGGACAGGACAGATACGGTCAATGTCGAGCGCGCATTGCGAGAGCGAAACGAAGCGCTCGAGGCTGCGGATTCGATCAAGGTCGATTTCGTGCACCACGTTTCTTATGAACTGCGCTCGCCCCTGACCAACATCATCGGCTTCGCGAATTTACTGGGCGACCCGGCATTCGGCTCCTTGACTCGAAAGCAGAGCGAGTACCTCGGCTATATCACAGCGTCGACGAATGCGTTGCTGGCGCTCATCAATAATATTCTCGATCTCGCCACCATCGACGCCGGGGCAATGACGCTCAATCTTGGCGAGGTTGATATTCAGGCGAGCATGCAAGCAGCCGCGGAAGGTGTGCAGGATCGGCTGGTAAAAAACCGCATCAGGCTCGATATCCGCGCTCCGGCCAATATCGGCAGTTTGACCGCCGACGAGCGGCGCCTGCGCCAGATCCTATTCAACCTCCTCTCCAATGCCGTCGGATTTTCACCGCCGGGCGAGACCGTAACCCTCTTGGCCGAACGACGCCCGGATGCGGTTTTCTTCAGAGTGACCGATCACGGGCCGGGAATTCCGCCAGAGGCAATGGACAAGGTATTCGATTGGTTCGAGACGGATTCGATGGGATCGCAGCATCGCGGTCCGGGCCTCGGACTTTCGCTTGTCCGGTCGTTCGTCGAATTGCACGGCGGATCGGTAACAATCGATTCCGCCCCGGGGCGAGGTACCATTGTTACTTGCGCTTTCCCGGTGGAACAGGTCGCAAAGCAAACGGCAGCATAGCAACTTACCCCCGCAGCATTCTGGCGCAGGACGGCCCCATCCGTTTATAAAGTGCGGGCTCGTAACGGATGATTCGATGTTTTTCTCCAGTTCCGGCGGCTACAGCTTCGCAACGACACTAGCCGACGAAGCCGCGACTCACCGATTGATGACAGACGTCGCTGCTATCCTCGAGCCCGGCGATTTGATCACGTTGTCGGGCGATCTGGGCGCAGGTAAGACCACTTTTGCTCGCGCGCTGATCCGCTATCTCGCTCGCGACGACACGATAGAGGTGCCAAGCCCGACCTTTACATTGACGCAAACCTATAGCTTGCCCGGCTTCACGGTTGTGCACGCCGATCTTTATCGGCTATCTGGGACGGGTGAGTTGGCCGAACTCGGTCTCGACGATGCACCCGAAGGCGCCGTAACGCTGGTGGAATGGCCGGATCGCGCTACGGGGTTTTTGCCAAACAACCGGCTCGATATCGCGCTGACGCTTGAGCCGCAACACGGGCCAACTGCGCGGAGCGTGCGCATCACCGGGTACGGCAGTGTTACCGCGCGCGCCGAACGCATCCTGACGATTCGGCGCTTTCTCGATCGATCAGACTTTGGTCGCGCTTCCCGCCGGCGGATCCAGGGTGACGCCTCGACGCGGAGTTACGAACGGCTGACGCGCAATGGCGCCACTTATGTCCTCATGAACTCGCCCAAGCGACCGGATGGCCCCCCTGTCCGCAATGGCAAGCCCTATAGCGCAATTGCGCATCTGGCCGAAAACGTCACCCCATTTGTCGCGATGACACAGGCCTTGCGCAGGCAGGGGCTATCCGCGCCTGCCATCTTTGCATCAGACCGCGAGACCGGACTGCTGGTGATCGAGGATCTCGGCGAGGAGCTCGTCGTCGGCGGCGAGCCGCCAGCGCCGATTGAAATGCGTTATGAGGCCGCAACAGATCTGCTGGCCGAACTGCATAGTGAGCAGCTGCCGACCGTTGTGCCAGTCGAGCCAGGCATCGACTATCGGCTGCCGCTCTATGACCTGGATGCATTTCTGATCGAGGTCGAGCTGCTGCTCGACTGGTATCTCCCCAAGCTTGACGCAAAAATTTCCGACAGCAAACGAGACGGCTATCGCGCGCTGTGGCGCGAAGCCCTAACGCCGATCCTGGCTGGCCCGCACACCTGGGTTTTGCGCGATTTTCATTCGCCAAATCTCCTGTGGCTGCCCGAGCGTGAGGGGATCTCCCGCATTGGCCTGCTCGATTTTCAGGATGCCGTGATAGGGCCCGAAGCCTTTGATGTCGCCTCGTTGTTGCAGGACGCGCGCGTGGACGTGACGGAGGGGCTGGAGATGAAGCTTTTGTCCCGTTACACCCGTGCACGCCTCGCTGCCAATGCAACATTTGACACGCCAGCGTTCGCGCGTGCCTATGCGACCCTTGGGGCACAACGCGCATCCAAGATCCTGGGAATCTTCGCGAGACTTGAGCGGCGCGACCGCAAGCCGCAATATCTGCGACATCTCCCCCGCGTATGGAGTTATCTGCAGCGCTCGCTGGCACACCCCGCGCTCGCACCGCTCGCAGCCTGGTATCGAGCCAATGTCCCGCCACTGAAAGTCTGATGCATGTCTGCACCACTGACAAAGTCCATTCCGCGTCGCGCGATGGTCCTCGCGGCAGGACTCGGCGCGCGCATGCGCCCGATCACGGATTCAACGCCGAAGCCGCTGGTGAAAATTTCCGGCAAGCCGCTCATCGATCATGTGCTCGACCGCCTTGATGAGGCAGGAGTCGAACGCGCGGTGGTCAACGTTCATCACATGGCAGATCAGATACGGAAACATCTGTCTCAGCGGCGCCGACCCGAGATCGTGATCTCCGACGAACGCGGTGAACTGCTGGGCACGGGAGGCGGCGTCAAAAAGGCATTGCCGGAACTCGGCGACACGCCTTTTTTTCACGTCAATTCGGACACGATCTGGATGGAAGGGGTAAAGCCCAACCTCGAGCGCCTGGCGCAAGCCTTCGACCCTGCCGCAATGGATGCGCTTCTACTGCTTGCTCCGGTGGCCGGCAGCATCGGTTATTCCGGGCGCGGCGACTTCGCCATGGCCCCCGACGGACGGCTGCGCCGGCGCGCCGAGCATGAGATCGCTCCATTCGTCTATGCCGGGGCAGCGATCCTGGCGCCTGCGCTTTTCGACGGCGCGCCGGACGGGAACCTTTCCCTGACGGCACTCTTCGAACGTGCCGCACAGGCACAACGGCTGCATGGACTTCGGCTCGAAGGGTTGTGGATGCATGTCGGCACGCCGGAAGCCATCGCCGAAGCAGAATCCGCGATCCGCACAAGCGCGGGGTAGCATCGGGCCGGGATTCGCCAGCGGCCCAAAGGATATATCATTCACCGCGATGCCAGCCACGAAACCACGTGTTTTCAATATCCCGGCCTCGGCGCCGTTTCTGCCAGAACTGACTGCCGCGCTTCGACGTGGCGAGCTGGTGCCCGGCTTTCCGGCATCGAAGGATCCGCTCGAATTGGCCCGGGCGACGCTCTATCTGCCAACCCGGCGCGCCTGCCGGCTGGCGCGGGATGCCTTCGCCACCGGGCTCGACGGGCAAGCGATTCTGCCGCGCATCATCGCGCTTGGCGATCTCGACGAGGACGGGATCATTTTCGCCGAAGCCGCAACCGCGGAGCTCGCCGAAGACGCATTGGCTCTTCCGCCTGCGATCAGCCCGCTCGAGCGCCGGCTCTTGCTGGCGCAACTGATCGTGCAATGGGCCGAAGCGATTCGCCCGGAGCAAGGATCGCCGCTGATCGCAAACACGCCGGCCGCCGCCCTCGCCCTCGCCGACGATCTTGCCCGGCTGATCGACGACGCCATCACGCGCCAGATGGATTGGCGGCGGCTCGATGGCCTCGTTCCCGATCGATTTGACAAGTATTGGCAATTCACTCTCGAGTTTCTCAAGATCGCGCGCACCTATTGGCCGCAACGCCTCAACGAGGTCAGCGAAATTGATGCCGCTGCACGGCGCGATCTCCTGATTGAGGCCGAAATAAAACGGCTTGCCGGAAGCAGGGAGCCGGTGATCGCCGCCGGCTCCACCGGGTCGATGCCGAGAACCGCAAAGCTACTTGCCGCAATCGCACAGCTTCCACATGGCGCGGT
>JBKPLN010000672.1:0-2375 GCA_046731635.1 Pseudomonadota bacterium
GTCTGCAACAGGCGATCGTAGCCATGCTCACTAACGAAGGTTTCGACATCAAAAGTGTTAGCGTTGTGGGTGGTGTCGTTGTAGACGCGCAGCACAATGATTGCCACTTGCAGCTGAGAAAAGTACAGGCGCAAGGCTACAGTGTGGACGCAATTAAAATGGCGTCGAAAGATGCTCGGTTGGCATTCGCTTATCACGGAGTGCTCTCAGGGAGTCATCCGACATTACGTGCCACGGTTTCGGAAATTTGGAGTCGATTCAAATGGCATCTCAAGATAGACAATTCTTGGCTGCCAGTGGTTTCGGTTGCTTCAAACGGACCTTGCCTCATAGACGCACTGCCTTGGCAAAGAATCGCTAAGATTCACACGGATAATTTCTAATCCCGCGTGTTACACGGCGGACTCGAGACATGAAGCCGATAGCCGCCACCATGCTTCAATTCATGCGCCCAGCCCGGCCCGGGAGGGGCTGCTTGGCGACGATTGGCTGACACGGATGGATGAAGGCGGCGGGCGCGTTTAATGGCCTGCCGCGTGCGTTACGCAAACGGGTGTGGCCACACGCCCACGAATCTCATAAGGCTAATGCCACGGCTCAATTCGCATTAGGAGCAAACGCTATGCTTGACATGACAGCGGGAGCCAAGCCTACGCCCGCAACGATTACCACGAGGCACTTGGCCAATGAACTGGCGGAACAGCATCAGCTCAGCAAGAAGCAAGGGCTGGAGATGATGGAAGAACTCATTGGGATGATCACCAAGCATTTGAAAAAGGGCGAGCGAGTGAGGATCGCAGGGCTCGGAATTCTGCAAGTGCGGAAACGCGCCGCCCGTATGGGCCGCAATCCGGCGACCGGCCAGCAAATCCACATCAAGGCGAGCAAAAAGGTTGCCTTTCGCGCCACCAAGGAACTCAGGATGGCGATCTGATCGCCCGCTGTCCCCCTCGAATTGTACGATAAAGCCACATGGAATGGTTGAGCCAGAAAACATCGATAGCGGGCATTGAAATTTCAAATTGGGCATTAGTTCTGGCCGCCCTCATCATACTCTTGGTCTTCTTCGGACAAAATGAAATAAGTTCAGATCCTGCACTGCCCGAAAAAAGCTCACGCACAATAGGAATGACCGATGCGGGGCACGGCTGCCACTGGGATGGCTGACATTGGCGTGCAGCCGCACATCATCGAGGCTGTGCTAAATCATGTGTTCGGCCACAAGGCGGGCGTTGCTGGCATCTACAACCGCTCGACATACGCAGCCGAGAAACGTGCAGCGCTCGATGCGTGGCGAACCACATCAGGGTCGCCATCGTGCAGACCTCAGACCGAACGTGATTGCACTCGATAGGAGATCGAGACCAATTCCGGCATGAGCGGGGATAACTAGCCTTGGTCTAGCGCGCGCGATAAATAAAAACCCTCGATGCGATGTGGGGCGGCGAGGACTATGGAGTGGTACCGCCTGCAATCTTCCCGCAATCTTCCCGGCTTAGGCTCGAGCGCATGCCAAGACAGTGGAAACCAATGAAATATTTCTTAAAGAGTGAGCAATATAGAAGAGCACTGAGGGCAATAAGAAACGGTGCATGATAGCCGCAATTCGAGTCGAACAAGCTTACTTTCGGTATGCTTACTGGCTATTGAGCCTTTCAAGGACTTGGGTAGTCGCGGAGCACCCGCGACCCTATTCGCGTAACTAGCTTTCTCGGCGCTTTTCGAAGACCAAGTGCCCCTTTCCATTTGAAGAACGGGAGCGGACGCCGCTTTCGTAATACGAAACCGTACGGTCCTTCGAACCTCGGTGCTTCGTAACACAATCGGTTATTTCCACTATTCCGACGATCCCGCCTCGCGGAATCATATTCGGGTTTCTTCTATATTTCTGACAGAGCGCACGATTAACGTTCAACGATGCATGGATTAGAACTGGGCCGCGGTACGAGGTCGGCCAACTACGATTTTCGATGTTCTTCGACCCGTTCACGATTAAGTCAGCCCAGGGCTGACGAATTGTAATGATCTTCATGCACAGCCCCCGAAGCGAACAGACTACAATAATCCATCACCTGCATGATCACGAAATATCTCGGCATCACATATCCGCGCAAAGTATCGATACTCTTGTGGCGGCTCACATCCATCATCTTAAAGATTAACGCCCCCCGGCCAGCAGCCGACGTCAGGAATCCCGATCTTAGCGAATGGCCGCTAAAATTCGCCGCCTTCAGACCGGCGCGGCGTGCGTAGGCTTTCACGAGCTCTGCGACTGCTCTGGCAGACAGCCGACGCGGGTAGACTTTTCCCGTCCTCGCAACAGCGCGGAACAAGGGACCATCGGAGATATTGGATTCGCTGATCCAGACTCGCAC
>JBKPLN010000673.1:0-5846 GCA_046731635.1 Pseudomonadota bacterium
AGCACCAGCGCGTCCTGCTGCGGCTGGCCGGCTGTGACGAGATGCAGGGCTTCCTGTTTGCCGGGCCCGCTCCGGCCAAGGCCATCGACAAGCTGCTGGTCCAGGCAAGGCAGGACGGCAGGCCTCTGGCAGCGTCGGGCAAGACGCTGACAGCGTGACATCGAGATTATAAAGTCCGGCCAGCGAGCGGAGATCGTACATGATCCCAAATGCCTGGACAGGCTTCGATTTCGGGCTGGGTCCCGACGTCGATATGTTGCGCAAGACGGTGAGCGGATTTGCTCAGGACCGGATTGCGCCGCGCGCCGATGCAATCGATCGCGACAACGTTTTTCCCCGGGGGCTCTGGCCGGAAATGGGGGCGCTGGGCCTGCACGGGATCACAGTGGAAGAGGAATATGGCGGCTCGGGCCTCGGCTATCTCGAGCATTGCGTCGCGATGGAGGAGATATCGCGGGCAAGCGCCGCAATCGGCCTGTCCTACGGGGCGCATTCCAATCTTTGCGTCAACCAGCTGCGGCGCAATGGCAGCGACGCGCAAAAGCGCAGGTACCTTCCTCGGCTGATTTCCGGCGAGCATGTCGGCGCATTGGCGATGTCGGAACCGGGGGCCGGTTCGGACGTGGTTTCGATGCGAACGCGGGCCGAAAAAAAGGGCGACCGTTATCTGCTTAACGGCTCGAAGATGTGGATCACCAATGGGCCGGTTGCAGACACCCTGGTGGTGTATGCCAAGACAGATCAAACCGCGGGCGCCCGGGGCATCACCGCCTTCATCATCGAAAAAGGTTTCAAGGGATTCGCGACGGCCCAGAAGCTCGACAAGCTGGGCATGCGCGGCTCGGACACCAGCGAACTGGTGTTCACCGACTGCGAAGTGCCGGAAGAAAACGTGCTCGGCGCTGTCGGCAACGGCGTGAACGTCCTGATGTCGGGACTCGACTATGAACGCGTGGTGCTGGCCGCGGGTCCGCTGGGCATCATGCAGGCCTGCATGGACGTGGTTGTGCCTTACGTGCACGAGCGTAAGCAGTTCGGTCAGCCGATCGGGCGGTTTCAGCTCGTCCAGGCCAAGCTCGCCGACATGTATGTGACCATGAATGCCGCGAAGGCTTACGTCTATGCGGTTGCCCGTGCATGTGACGAAGGGCGTACTACGCGCGAGGATGCGGCGGGCGCGATCCTGTACGCGGCCGAGCGCGCGACCTGGATGGCTTTGGAGGCGATCCAGTGTCTTGGGGGAAACGGATACATCAATGACTTTCCCACCGGACGGCTGCTGCGCGATGCCAAGCTCTACGAGATCGGTGCAGGCACGAGCGAGATTCGCCGCATGCTAATCGGGCGGGAGATTTTCGAGAAGTCGCTATAGCAGCCGATATGGCTGACCTAGCAAGACACGATTGTCGGGTGGTCGCGAATTCTTAAGCGTTGTTAATAATCCAGCCGCAATTTGAATCGCTCTACGAAAGCTTCCTATTAAGGCGGCGAGAGTAGGCTAGCCGGCGCCTCCACATTTTTGGCTTTTTGAATGCCTGCTGATCAGCGCCCGATGCGGTTTGGATTTCTCGATGGCCTGCGCGGATGGGCTGCGGTCATCGTGCTGTTCCATCATGTTTTCGTCGACGGCTTGCCGGCGAATGACTTCATGGCCGACCGGCTCTTCTGGGCCAGGATCTTTTTCATGAACGGCACATTTGCCGTCTGTCTCTTTTTCGTCATCTCCGGCTTTTCGCTGTCGATCAGCTATCTGCAGACCGGCGATGAAAGGGGATTGGCACGCATGGCAGCGGGCCGTTACGTGAGATTGGCGATTCCGATCTTTGCAATTTGCTCGATCACCTATCTTCTGCTGGCACTGAATATCATCCCGCTTTCGCGGAAAGGCCGCACCCGCTGGATATCTTGGCACGTTCACGCCAAGTGTTGCGGGATTGTTCGAGTTTTCGCTTGTCGGGGCGTTTGTGTTTCAGTCCAACGTCGAAAATTACGATCCGCCGCTGTGGACCATGTTCTATGAATTCCTGGGATCGTTCATGGTGTTCGCAACCGTAGCCCTCGTGCGGTCCTGGCGCATGAGGACCTGGATACTGGCGATCCTGTTCGTTGCGCTTGCGCTCTGCGAACCATTTTTATCGCTGTTCGTTGCAGGAATTCTCGTCGCGGACGTATTCAGGCAAGACGGGAGCTCGAGATCCCGCAATATAGCGGGAGCAACATTGTGTGCGGCTGGACTGCCTCCTGACCTTGCTGCCGGCATCATGGCCACTTTTGAAATATGTCGCCGCGCCCGTCTGCCTTGTCGCGGGCGTCGCGATGTTTGCGCCGGCGAGGCGCTTATTCGAGAACCGGCTAGGCAATTTTCTTGGCTGGATTTCCTTTCCGCTCTATCTGGTGCAGGCCGCTGTCATCTATTCGTTCTCGGTCCGCGGTCTCGATCTATTGGCTTCATTTGGCTTGGAGGCCACGCACCAAAGGTGGATTGTCGGGGCAGCTACCTTACCGGTTGCGATTTTTTTTTCGCTGTCCTGTTTTGCCCAATCAATGACTTTGCTGTGAGATTGGCGCGCCGGTTTGGAGCGACCCTCTTTGGGCCGCCGGCGCCTCGCCCCCTTGGATACCTTGGGGCAAAGTCTCGGCCAGCATAGGCCGGTAGCCGCATTAACTTTTTTCAATCGCGAATCAGGTAGTGCATTGGCCGACACCGTCAGCGATGGAGTTCGGCCATGATGAGGGTGCGGCTGAAAGCGGATGGGCGAATCGTGGAAATTCTGCCCAATGGAACCGAGAAGACGATCGATCACAGGGATCCGGCACAATTCGTGCGTCAGGTGAGGGCGCGATGCGGTCTCACGCAGGCCGCCTTCGCCGAGAAGATCGAAGTGCCGATCGAGACCGTGCGCAACTGGGAGCAGGGCAAGCGCCATCCGCGCGGACCAGCGCGTGCGTTGCTCAAGCTGATCGATCAGGCGCCGGACGTGGCCTTTGCCACGTTGGGTGGGCGACGGCGCTGAACTACTCGGCGGCAGCGGGCAAAGGCGGGCGCGGCGAAGGCCGCGCCAATCGCATCAGCGCAAACATTGCAATCAGCGTCGCGGCATAAACCATGAGCTGCATCTCGGTCGGTCGCTCCGTATAGCCGATCAGCGCATGGAAGAAGCGGCCGAGAACGCTGCCTTCCGACATCAACCAGGACGTATCCCAGACCGTGCGGTCGAATGCGACCAGCCAGCCGGCATTATTGAGGAAGTGCACCGCCTGGGCTGCCATGCCGGCCGCGAGCAGCGCGATGAGCCAACTGGTGACCGAGAAAATGTACCGGTTCGGAATGGCGAGCAATCCAAAATAGGTCAGTGCGGTGAAAGCTGCGCCAGCAACGAGGCCGAGCGCGCTGCCTGCCAGCAATGATGAAACCGATGTGCCCGAAACCATGATTCCGTAGAGAAAGAGCACCACCTCGGAGCCTTCGCGCAGCACGGCAAGACCGACGACTACTGCCAGTGCCGTCAGCGGTCTGGCGCCCTCGCTGACTGCGGCTCCGACCCGGCGCATTTCATCGGCGATCTCGCGCCCGTGACGCGCCATCCAGGCATTGTGCCACATCAGCATGATCACGGCGGCGCCGAGCACACTTGCGTTGAACAGTTCCTGTCCGGCGCCCTGGAACGCGTCCGAGATCACGTTCGCAAACATGGCGACAACGGCGGCACCAAGCACGCCGGCGATGATGCCGATATTGACCCATCGCCCGCGGCCTACGACGCCGCGCGTTGCTGCCATAACGATGCCGATGATCAAGCCGGCTTCGATAACTTCGCGAAATACGATGATCGCTGCGCCGAGCATGTGTTATTCCGCGATCACCACGCCCTTGGCGGTGGCCTGATTGAATTCGCCGAAGAAAGGATAGCGGCCGGGGGCCAGTGGGCCGATGCGCACTACACCCTTTGACTTGCCGGGTATCACTTTCTCGACCTTCATTTCGTGACTTTCGAATTCTTCCGGGGTCGGGTCGTCATTGACGACTGTAATCTGCACCCGCTTGTTTGCCGGCACTTTGACCTCGGCAGGCGAGAACTGATGGTTCTTGATCGTGATGGTCACATCCTGGGCACGCAGGCTCGCCGGAGCGAGGACGATGGCCGCGACGGTGCTGACTAGAACAAGAAAGGTGCGCATGCGGTCTCCTCAATAGTGAATGGCTGTCACAAAAGCACTAAAACTCATTGATGCAAGCCCTTATTTTTACTCTTGAATTATTCCAATGTAAGAACTGCGGGCAAAAGCCTGGAGGCGAAAGTACTGCGACGCTCTCCAGCAGAGAAAATTTTTCTGAGGTCTTTCGATGCGCGAGAGGGCCGCACTTCTGGATCAAGAAACCCCGGTTGGCAGAGCCGTGAGGGCGGGGCATTCTCCACCGCCCGCCCAAGGATCCCTTCCAACAAAGGAGATTTGGATGCAAGTAGTTGAAGCCCATGGCGCCCGCATTCCGCAAATTGGTCTGGGCACCATGACACTGAAAGACGATGTCTGCGTGCAGGCGGTCAAAACAGCGGTCCAGATGGGCTATCGGCATCTCGACACGGCCGCCTTCTATGCCAATGAAAAAGAGAATGGAGAAGGGCTCGGACAGTCGGGTGTGAAACGGGAGGACGTATTCATTTGTACAAAGGTCCGACAGGGCGACCTGATGCCTGACGCGTTCGCCAAAGTGCTGGAGCAAAGCCTGATCAACCTGAAATTGCCCTACGTGGACCTCCTGCTGATCCATTGGAACAATCCGGACATTCCATTCAAGCTTTCGGTCGGCGCATTGTGCAAAGCGAAAAAGGAAGGCAAGACCAAGCATATTGGCGTCGCCAATTTCACAACGACGATGCTCGATGAAGCCTGGGCGGTGACGACAGAGCCGCTGGTCTGCAACCAGGTCGAGATGCACCCCTTCATCAACCAGGACAAGGTGCTTGATGCATGCAAGAAACACGGCATGGCCGTCGTTGCATATTGCCCGATCGCGCGCGGCAAGGTCCCTGGCGCAGACGTGCTGGAACGCATCGGAAAGGCCCACGGCAAAACCGCCGCGCAGGTGTCGCTTCGCTACCTGGTGCAGATGGGGGTCTGCCCCATTCCGCGCACGGCAAATCCAGATCACCTGAAGCAGAATATGACGTATTCGACTTTAGCCTTTCCGACACCGAAATGGCCGAACTCAAGAAACTCAACGCAGCCAACATACGCGTGGTGAATCCCCCGCACGCCCCAAAATGGGATGCGGCGTGAGAGCGCTCTCCCCATGATTGCCAAAGCAAGTCAAAGCGCAATGCACACGGTCGAAGCCAAAGGTTTCAAGATTCCGATTGTTGGGCTTGGCACGTGGACCTTGCGCGGCCGCGACTGCGCACGCCTGACGGAGCAGGCCATTCGCATCGGATATCGCCACATCGACACCGCGCAAATGTACGACAATGAGAGTGAGGTCGGCGAGGGCGTCCGCGCGTCAGGACTGCGGGCGGAAGTCATGGTGACAACGAAGGTGCAGCCGACAATGGTTGCACCGCACGACCTCGAGCGCTCGGTAAAGGAAAGTCTGGCGAGGCTGCGCCTCGATGCGATCGACCTGCTGCTGATCCATTGGCCGAACCCGCGTGTGCCGCTTGCGGAAACGCTCGGCGCAATGGCAAAGATGAAACGCGAGGGCTATGCGCGGCGAATCGGGGTTTCGAATTTTACCGTCGCGCTACTTGATGAAGCCAACAAGATTTCAGGCGAGCCTTTGGTCTGCGATCAGATCGAATGTCATCCCTTCCTGGACTGTCTCTTATACACATCTCCGAGCCCACGAGACC
>JBKPLN010000674.1:0-1763 GCA_046731635.1 Pseudomonadota bacterium
GATCCATGGCGTACTCAAATACAAGTCGGTCGATCTTTTCGGTTGGCATGCCCGGGCCAACTTCCATCGCCAGCATGTCGAGACAACGGGCAACGAGCTGACCGGCCTTGCGCATCGCCTCAAAGGCGGCAGGGCCATGGATCTTGATCTGACCGGTTTTTCGTAATGGAGCGACTGCAGCGTCGACGTAGGTCATGGCCTTAAATGTAAGGTTTGCAGCGTACGATGCAAGCAAATGAGGGCGCCGCGGTTGCCGTCAAGGTGCGTCAATTCGCGATCTTTCCATCCAATTCGTCCTCGATGTGGGCGCGGATAATGTCGTCGAAACGACCCTCCGCCTGAAATCCGAGATCACGCGCGCGCCGGGCGTCGAGTCGCTCGGCCCAGCCGGAAACGATTCGTTGGACAAGCTCGTCAGGTACCCGGCGGATCCGCGCGGCGACCTTGCTGCCTGCAACGCGGCGCAACGCTTCGATTTGTTCTCCGACTGTGCATGATACGCCGGGCATGGAAAGATTGATGCGTTCTCCGAGTTGCTCACGCGTCAAGCCCGCCGCGTGGAGCAGAAATCCGACCGCAGCACGCGGGCTCGCATGGGTGTGGCGCACCGTTTCGGCGACCGGCAGCAGAGCCTCGTCGCCGGCGAGTGGTTCGCGAATGATTCCGGAGAAAAAGCCGGAGGCTGCCTTGTTCGGCTTGCCGGGCCGCACGCAAATTGTCGGCAGCCGGATGCCGACGCCATCGAGAAATCCGCGCCGCGTGTAGTCGGCAAGCAGCAATTCGCAAATGGCCTTTTGCGTCCCATACGACGTCAGTGGGGTGAGGTGAAAATCATCCGGAATGGAAGAAGGGAAGGGTGCGCCGAACACTGCGATCGAGGACGTAAACACCACTTTGGGTTTGTAATCGGCAGCCCGGATTTCTTCGAGCAAGGTGCGAGTGCCGTCGAGATTGACGCGGTAGCCCTTGTCGAAGTCGATTTCCGCCTCGCCCGAGACCACTCCAGCCAGGTGAAATATCGCATCAGGCCTGCTTGCGACGGCTTTGGCCGCGGCGCCCGGGCTTGAAAGGTCGCTCGCCGAGAGTTCCAGTGTTCCCGTGAAACCGCTCGGCTTGTCCGGAGCCACGACATCAATAAGGGTCAATCGATCAATCTTCTGTCCATTCAAGCGACCGTCCTTGACCAGCCTCGCAGTGAGCTTGCGGCCGATCATGCCTGCGGCTCCGGTGACGAGAATATGCATCATGCCCTCATTTGTTCACGATCCGCCGGCTGGTACCGGTCGATTCGGCGCAGATCAGGAAATAACATCATCCAGAGGGCTGCGACCAGCAGCGAGCCTACTCCGCCAATCACCACCGACGGTATAGCGCCAAGCCAGGCGGCGACCAGGCCGGATTCGAATTCGCCCAGCGTGTTCGAGGACCCGACAAACAGGTAGTTGATGGCGCTCACGCGCCCGCGTTTTTCATCGGGAGTTTCAATCTGCACCAGGGAAAACCGGATGACGATGCTGACAGCGTCGGACGCGCCGAGGACGACGAGAGCCAGCAATGAGATTGGAAACGATGTCGACAGCCCGAACACGATTGTCGCCACGCCAAAAATTCCGACCACGGCGAACATCTTGTGACCGATATGCCGTTCGATTGGATGCCGGGACAGCACGATTGACGTGATCAACGCGCCGACAGCCGGTGCCGACCGCAACAGGCCGAGACCGATCGGCCCAACGGCCAGAATGTCCCGGGCGAAGACCGGC
>JBKPLN010000675.1:0-6476 GCA_046731635.1 Pseudomonadota bacterium
ATTATGCCCTCAGTCTGCCGCAGGCGCGCACCAAATCCGGGACGGCGCAAACCACGCACGACGTAACCGAACATCCCTGGGCTGGCGCCGATGTGACGATGACGCTCACGGCACGGGACGAGGCCGGTAACGAGGGCCGCAGCCAGGCCTACGAGCTGCAGTTGCCGCAGCGCATTTTCGTCAAGCCTCTGGCGCGCGCGCTGATCGAGCAGCGGCGCATCCTGGCGCTCGATGCTAACACCAAACCATTGGTTCTCACCGCTCTCGACGCCCTCGCTATTGCGCCGGAGAGATTTACCCCCGAGCCCGGTATCTATCTCGGCCTGCGCTCGATCTTTCACGATCTGGACCACGCACAGAGTGACGACGCGCTGCGCGAAGTGGTCGCGCGGCTGTGGGACATGGCGGTCCAGCTCGAGGATGGAAACGTCTCACAGGCCGAACAGGCGCTACGTCAGGCGCGGGAAGCGCTTCGTCAGGCGCTTGAGCGCGGCGCAAGCGACGAAGAAATCAAGAAGCTTATGGAACAGCTGCGCGCCGCCATGGACAAGTTCCTGCAAGCTCTCGCGGAAGAGATGCGCAAGAACCCGCAACAGCTTTCGCGCCCACTTGACCGCAACACGCGCACGCTCAGCCAGCAAGACCTCAAGAGCATGCTTGATCGGCTGGAAAATCTCGCGCGCTCAGGCAACAAGGATGCGGCACGCCGGCTGCTCGAGGAATTGCAGTCGATGCTCGAAAATCTGCAGATGGCCCGCCCCGGCGCCTCAGGCGACGACGACGATGACGACATGATGTCGGCCCTTGACGAACTAGGCGACATGATTCGGAAGCAGCAACAGCTGCGTGACAAGACCTTTCGCCAGGGTCAGGACAATCGACGCGACAGGCAACGGGGGCAACAAGGCCAACAAGGCCAGTCCGATCGCCAAATGGGCGAATTGCGTCAGGATCAGCAGGGACTAAAGGACCGGCTCAACAAGCTCCTTGAGCAGCTTCGCCAACGCGGAATGGGCCAGCCCGGACAGCAAGGCGAGGGCAACGAGATGGGCCAGCTGGGAGATGCCGGCGAGGCCATGGGTCAGGCGGAAGGTCAGCTCGGGGAGGGGGATGCCGACAGCGCCGTCGACAGTCAGGGGCGCGCGCTCGATTCCATGCGGAAAGGCGCTCAAGGCATGGCGCGATCGATGCAGCAGCAGGGTGCCGGACCCGGGCCGAACGGCCGACCTGGACGCGGGCAGGCTCGTGCCCAGCAGGATACCGATCCGCTGGGCCGGCCGATGCGCGGTCGCGACTATGGCGACGACCTTACTGTGAAGGTACCCGGCGAGATCGACGCGCAGCGGGCGAGGCGCATTCTGGAGGAATTGCGTAAACGTTTCGGCGAGAGCTTCCGCCCACAGCTTGAACTCGACTATATCGAGCGGCTTCTCAAGGATTTCTGAGCGCTGCGACCGGAGCTTATTTTGCTCCCGGCACCGCGTCCTGTGGGGCTGCGAACCGCACCATCACGTCAACCGTATTGTCGGGCGGTGATACGAACCGACTGCGGAAGTCCAGCTTTTCTCCGGGGCCGAGAATGCTGCGGCTCGGCAACGCCGTCCAAGTGTAGACCTCCTGTCCTGCCGTATCGCGCGCCGCGAAGCGAAGGCGCGGCACCTCGATCGGCCTGTTGGTGACACTGACGATAGTGCCTTCCACGATCAGGGAGGACAGACCCTCCTGAGCCTCCTTCGAAACACGCATGTTTTCGAATTTGAGATTGCGCAGATTGACCGGCAGCCCCACTGCAGCAAATAGCGATGCCGTCTGTGGGAAAAATCGTACGACCTCGCTACGCGCTCCGACAAGTGCGACATTGAATGCAAACAGCACAAGGATAATTGCCGTCCAACGGGATGAGCGTCGTGCCTGCTTGCGTCGTGCCTGCAAGCGCTTGCGGCGCGCGGCGAAGTTTTCAATCTCGTCCGCATCGGCCTCGTCAGGGGAATTCGCCGACGGCTCGATTGACGGTACGACCGACGGCGCATCGACGACGGTGGACGGCGTCTCCGATGCGGCTGGATGCTCTGGCGTGACGAAGAAATCTCCCGCTTCGTCTCCGGCAGGCCGATGTTCAATTTCACCTCCGCTCGAATTGACTGGATGATCGGGGCGGAGCACGCCGGTGAAAGTCCCTTCGGCGGCAGTCCCGGCATCCACGGCGGTCAATTCGGGCTCCGGTTTGGCGCCATCCGCGAACCAGGTGCCTTTGCACCGCGCGCAACGGACGGTACGCCCCGCCGGGCCCAACGAGGTCGGGTCAATGGCGTAGGATGTTGAGCAGTTCGGACAGGCGATTAGCATGGGTGTTTCGGGTGCCACCGTACCAGCCGTCCGTTAACGGATCGGAAACCATGACGGACCGTCGGTTTTCCGGGTCGCGCGCCTGGTTTGGCCCCTCCGCTATGGCAGGGTCCCCATAATCTTGTAGAAAGTGCACTTCCGGATGCCTTGCAGGCTCTCGGTGGGGCTTTTCGGAGGACCACGTGGCGGGCAGTGATTCGGCGGTGTTAAACAGAGATTGTCGGAGAGGGGTGGGTGGTCCGATTCGAGAACGTGGGGTTGCGCTATGGGTTGGGACCGGAGGTGCTTCGGGACCTCTCGTTCCGCATCGATCCGCATTCCTTTCAGTTCCTCACCGGCCCTTCGGGTGCCGGTAAGACCTCGCTGCTCCGGCTCCTGTTTCTCTCACTCAGGCCGACGCGAGGGCTGATTACCCAGTTCGGCCATGACGTAGCGACCCTTTCCCGCGACGCTGTTGCAACGCTGCGGCGGCGCATAGGCATAGTGTTCCAGGACTTCCGCCTCCTTGACCATATGACGACCTATGAAAACGTTGCCCTGCCTTTGCGCGTCATGGGTCGTCCTGAGGAAACCTATCGCGACGAAGTCGTGGAGCTTCTCAACTGGGTGGGGCTCGGTGAGCGGATGTGGGCGCTGCCGCCGGTGCTCTCCGGCGGAGAAAAACAAAGGGCGGCGATCGCGCGCGCGGTGATCGCGCGACCCCAATTGCTGCTTGCCGATGAACCTACGGGCAACGTCGATCCGACTCTGGCGCAGCGATTGTTGCGCCTGTTCATCGAGCTGAACAAGTCGGGCACGTCGGTAGTCATCGCCACCCACGACATCGCGCTCATGGATCAGTACGATGCGCGGCGACTCGTCCTGCACGACGGCCGGCTGCATATTTACGACTGAGGGTCGCATGGCTGAAATGGGCGCTCGCAAAGGAAATGCGACGGCACGGGCGCCGGTGGAACCATTGCCGCGTTTCGAGACGCCCCTCGTGCCGCGCAATTCAATTTCCGGCCGCGCGCTTGTTGCGGTTGTTGCCATCATGACTTTCCTTGCATCGTTAACGACGGGCGCAGCCGTGCTCGTGAGCAAAGCCGCGGGCGAGTGGCAATCAGACATTGCGCGCGAGGTGACCATCCAGGTTGTCCCGGTGGCCGGCAGCGATGTCGATGCCAGCGTCGACAAGGCCGTCTCGGTCGCCCGCGCATCCCCCGGCATCACGGAGGTACGGCCCTACTCGAAAGAAGAATCCGCCAAACTACTGGAGCCCTGGCTTGGCAACGGGCTTTCCCTGGACGACCTGCCTGTCCCGCGGCTGATCGTGATCAAGATTGCAGCGAATGCAGGGCCGGACCTGGCGCAATTGCGGCGCCAGCTGGCCGATCAGGTCCCGGGCGCCATGCTCGACGACCATCGCGGCTGGATCGATCGCATGCGGGCGATGGCCGGTACTGCGGTCGGCGCGGGCATCGGCGTATTAGTTCTGATGTTTGTCGCGACCATGTTATCGGTCACCTTTGCGACTCGTGGCGCTATGGCGACAAACAAGTCGGTCATCGAGGTGCTGCATTTGGTAGGAGCCAAAAATGGATTTATCGCGCGGCATTTTCAGCATCACTTTCTGATCCTCGGACTGCAAGGGGGTGTCATCGGGGGCGGCGCCGCAATTGTCCTGTTCGCGCTCGCCGGCGTGATCAGCCACTGGTTCGCGGGCAGCGCCGGCGCTGACCAGACATCAATACTTTTCGGTTCGTTCTCGATCGGTCTCGCCGGCTACGCAGCTGTGCTGGGCCAGGTCGCGTTAATTGCCCTCGTGACCGCCTTGACGTCCCGGCATACCGTCAACAGCACGCTTGAAATGATCGATTGACATGTTTGCCGGTCTTGCTCGCTGGATCGGTTTCCTCACAATGGCCGCCGGCGCCACGGGGCTCATATTGCTTGCGGGCGGATTCGTCTGGTTTGTATCGAATATTGCGAACGAGGAGGTAACGATCGATACCAGAGCGGACGGCATCGTGGCGCTCACGGGCGCTGCCGCCCGCATTCCCGATGCGATCGAGCTGCTTGCAACCAACCGCGGCAAGCGCCTGTTGATCACGGGCGTGCATCGCGCAACGAGTTCAAAGGAGATCGCGCGGTTGACGCCTCTTTACACCAAGTATTTTACCTGTTGCATCGATCTCGACCGGACGGCACTTAATACGCTCGGTAATGCGCTCGAAACCCGCCGCTGGGCACGCGAGCACAACTTCAATTCCTTGATCGTCGTTACTTCGAATTGGCACATGCCGCGCGCAATGGCGGAGCTTGAGCACCAACTGCCTGACGTCACCCTGACTCCGTATCCGGTGATATCGGAAAAGGTAAAATCGGAGCCATGGTGGTCAAGCGTGGACACTGCGCGTTTTCTTTTTGCGGAATATCTGAAATACATACTCGCAATTGCCCGCATGAACCTCGATACCGATGGCGCTGTCTAAGGAGCGTCGGTTGATCCTGCTCCGTTCCATAGCCTTTAACGTATTGTTCTACCTCAACACATTCGTGTATCTGATCGTCGCGTTGCCGACTTTCTTCATGCCCTATCGCGCCATCATTGCGGTGGCGAAGTCATGGGCCCGCACAAACGTCGTACTCCTTCGCGTAGTCGCCGGCATCGATTCCGAAATACGGGGCCGCGAAAAAATCCCCGAAGGTCCCCTCATCGTCGCCTCCAAACATCAGTCGGCATGGGAAACGTTTGCCCTGCTACCGCTTCTCGACAATCCGGTCTTCATTCTCAAAAGAGAGTTGGAGTGGATTCCCATTTTCGGCTGGCTCATGATCAAGGGGCGCATGGTGCCGGTACGGCGCGGCGGCGGCGCGCACACACTGAGCGCGATGATTGAGCGAGCGCGAATTGAATTGGCTGACAATCGGCAGCTTATTATTTTTCCGGAGGGGACGCGCCGGCCCGCTGGAGCGGAACCACGCTATAAGATCGGTGTCGTGCACCTTTACACGGCCGAGGGGGTGCCCTGTGTTCCGATTGCGCTCAATTCCGGGCTGTACTGGCCGCGACGTTCGTGGCTGCGAATTCCGGGCACAATAGTGGCGGAGATCCTCGACCCGATACCGCCAGGATTGAACAAGGAGGAGTTTTCCGAACGTTTGCAAAAGGAGATCGAAAGCGCGACGGCGCGGCTTATCGCGGAGGGGCAGGATAAGATAAATCGATGACAGGAACTGCAGGTGCGGGTCAGCCAGCGGCCGATTGATGGGGGCCTTTCAGCTGTTCGGCGAGCACCTGCATCTGCGTATCACGGATTTCAAGCATTTGCAGTTGTTTGACCGCCGCCAGAACGTAATCGCGGCAGGCGCCCGAGCGGCCGTGACCTTGCCTGACGTAGTGCAGCTGCCGGGCAAGACTGAGCCGCCCCGCGTATTGGCGATGGCCGCGGTCGACAACATAACAAAGTGCGTGCACGCTCTCTTGCGCATCACCATCAAGCCAGACCCTGCGCTAGACCTCTCGGTAGACCCGGGTGACCTGCTCGCGAGCGCGGAGATATTCGATTGTCCCGGAACGTCGCGAGGAGGCCACCCGATAGGCGATACCGCGGCAATGGCCGCCGCGATCAAGCCCCAGCACCAGCCCCGGTTTCTCCGGCGTTCCGCGGTGCACGAACGAATAGACACACAGCGCGCGATGCGCACCAACAAGGCGGGCATTGCGTCGCTCCAGAAAGTCAAAGCCCGGCCGCCACATCAGCGACCCATAAGCGAAGACCCAGAAGTCCTCATTGCTTTGCTCGAAAGGGGCATTCATCGTGGCAGGGGAGCGGACCACGGCGCTGAAAGGATAGTGACCGCGTAACAGGGCGGCAGTTCCCGTGCAACTGTGATGCCGCTGCCCGGGCGCAGAAACGCCGCATTCGGCAGGTTTTGAGTCGATGATGCGTAACCCACAGAGCCTGCAATCGCGCCGCCGCACCGGGCTTCGCTATGCGGTTCTGGTATTCATCGTGCTTGCACTGGTTACCGGCTGGAGCGGCTTCTGGAAATTCGCAGCCGGCAAGGCCGAAAGCGCCATCGAAGGCTGGCGCGCGCGTGAAGCCCAGGCGGGCCGGATCTATCGCTGCGCCTCGCAGCGTGTC